>CACGHF010000058.1 GCA_902572775.1 uncultured Pelagibacteraceae bacterium | reverse complement strand
GATCATTTTTATATCATAGTTTTTAGCTTTCTCTATGTTTGATAAATCCAATTCTTTTGAGTTTAGTTCTAAAATACTGTCTTTATTTAAAACCTTTTTAATTTTTTCTCCTATATCACCCGAAGATCCAAAAATAATTGTCTTTTTTTTTAATCTTGCCATCTTTTTATAAGCATAGTTTCATTAATAACCTTATCACTTAATCTAGGAGACATTTCTTCAAGTGGGGGTGTTTTAAGTTTACCATTTTTATCTTTATAAGATACTATTCTGGGTTCAAATAGTTGATTTTTGTCAATCATAACCTCACAAATGAAAGCTTTATTATAATTAATAATTTTTTTTATATTTTTATTACAATCGAGTACATTTTTTATCCTAAAATATTTAAAATTAAAAGCATTGGCAACTTTTTTAAAAGAAGGAAAGGTTAATCCACTTGTGTTTCCACATCCTATCTCTCTTCCGTTAAAATAATTATTCTGGGTTTGTCTTATAGAATGATATCCTTCATTATTCAGAACAAATATCTTCGCAGGTATATTATAACCAGAAATAGTTTGTAGTTCTTGCAAATTCATCATTAAGCTTCCGTCACCTGTTATACAAATTAAATTTTTCTTATTTCCACTGAAATAAGCGCCAATTATAGCAGGCAAGTCATAACCCATAGAAGCACATCCTTTATTGGTAAATAATCTCTGATTTTTTTTCAATTTAGCAGCTTTAAAAGTAATTACAGCAGCAGTACCATCGCCTGTTATAATATTTGATCCTGATTTCAAATTTTTAAATAAGGCATAAACGAATGCGTAAGGATTAATATAATTTTTATGAAATTTTAAATGTCTTTTTTGAATAACATTAAATTTTTTTACATTATTTTTGCACCAAGTTAAATAATTTTTATGTTCAGAATTATAAAATTTTTCACTATTAACTTTGATTATTTTTTTTAATACATGATTGATATCAGCAATTATTTTTAAATTTATACCTAGATTAAATTTATCAACTTCAGCTTTATCAATATCAATCATAACTTTGTAAGCTTCTCTTGCAAAAGAGTTAAAATTATATCCAACTTGTCTTACATGCATTCTTGCGCCAATAATAATTAACAAATCAGAATTTTGAATATTAAAATTACCAGCCCTTTCTCCATCTAAACCTGGTCTTCCAGCATAGTAAGGATTTTCATTATCAATTAAATCATGAGAGTTCCAGACAGTTAAAACTGGTATTTTAAGTTTTTTAATGACTTTCTTAAAAAGTAATGCAGATTTTGAAAACCTAACACCATTCCCAACAATCATAACAGGTCTTTTAGAATTTTTTAATTTGTTAAATAGCAATTTTATTTTTTTATCAATGTAATGATTATTCTTAATTTTTAATTTACTTTGCTTCTTTTTTTTTGAAAATTTTACTGGATAGTTTTGAATATCAAGAGGTACTTCTATTAATACCGGTCCAGGTCGACCTTTTGTACTTATTTCAAAAGCCTCATTAATTATATCCTCTGTATTTTCAGGTGCTTTAATAGTAAAGTTTTTTTTTGTTATTGCTTTAGAAACTGAAATTATATCAGTTTCTTGATCTCCAAATTGTCTTAGTTTTTTTAATTTTTTATTTAAACTTGTCATATCTGTCTTTTTAACTTGACCTGCAATAACAATCATACTTACAGAGTCTACATAGGCTCCATAAACTCCATTTAAGGAATTTATAGAGCCAGGACCTGTGGTTACTTGAACAATTGCTGGTTTATTTGTAAACCTATAATAGCTATCTGCAGCCATTGCACACGCTTGCTCATGATGGCAAAATATTTTTTTAATTGATTTATTTCTTTGTAGTGCATCGTTAAGAAACATTGCACCCCCACCTGTAACCATAAAACAGGTATCAATTCCTTTATCGACTAAGTTTTGGAAAATGACATCTGAGACAGTTTTTTTACTCATTTTAATAAATTATTTCAATTATAGTTTGTATAATTTATTTGTCACAAAATAAAATAGTTTATTAGATAAATCTAATTCAATATAGTTTCCTTTAATGAAAAAAATTTCAATTTTAATACCATG
>CACGHF010000057.1 GCA_902572775.1 uncultured Pelagibacteraceae bacterium | reverse complement strand
TTAAAGTTAAAGCAGGTTCATCACTTAAAGGTGCTAAATGCGGCTGTAATCTTGTTCGAATTAAAATGTATGTAATTATTAAACCTGAAATCATTAAACCAGGAACAATAGCTTCTTGGAACAACATAGTAATTGAGGTTTCAGTTGTTAATCCATAAATAATTAAAACAATTGAAGGAGGTATCATTGTTCCCAAAGATCCTGATGCACAGATGATACCGATCGACATATCCTGATCGTATTTTAATCTCAACATTTGAGGTAATGCAATCAAACCTAATAAAACTATTTCTCCACCAATAATTCCACTCATCGCCGCCATGATTGTTGCCATGATGGCAGTTACTACACCAACCCCACCTCTAGTTTTTCTTAACCATGCATTTAATGCATCATATAAATCTCTTGCTATATTTGAACGTTCAAGCAAGGAGGCCATAAATATAAATAATGGAACAGATAAAAAGGAATAAGTGACAACAAGGGAATAGTATCTTGAAAGTAATATGCCTAATGCATGTTCACCTATGTATAAAAACACTAGTACTGCACCCATAAAACCAGATGCAAAACCCATTGGAACACCTATAGATATTAGCAATAATAATCCTACTATAAGTATTATTGAAAGTGATCCTATATCCATTTTATTTTAATTCTTTAGATGGGTCGTATTGTTTTTCTTTTGGATTTCTCCAATCAATAATTAAATTATTTACAGATTGAACAGCAATAAGAAAAACGCATAGAAGTGTTAGTGGTTTCATAGTAGCAGGAATTGGTGGATCCCAATAAGTTGCAAATCTCTCCCAATTTATAAATGATCTGTATGCATCTTCCATACCCCCATAAATTACAGCTGCTGCGAAAAGAACAATAATTAAAGTGCTGATTAGATCAAAGATTCTCTGTGTTGGTCTACTAACCCAATCATACAATAATACTATTCTAATATGGCTTCTTAATCTTGTTGCATATATTCCACCAACCAAATAACAAACACCAGCAAGCCATAGACATAGTTCATTTGCCCACAAAGTTGGTTTAAACAAAACATATCTCATAAAAATTTCATACATCATCACAATTACAATTACAGGAATTAGATATTTAACTGTATGACTTAAAAATAAGGAAACTCTATCTATCCAATTTATTGGAAAATCATCTTTACTCGCAACTTTTTCATTTTGTTCTTGTAATTCTTTATCGATCATTGAGTAAAAATTTAAATAAATCGAAGGGCCTTTGCAGGCCCTTCAAGATTTTTTTTATTACATGATACCGTTAGCTTTCATATAAGCTTTGTGTATCTCTATAAGTGCAGCAGCTTCTGGAGATTTAGTCTTCCATTCTTCCCAAGCAGCTAGAGCAGCTTGTCTGAATTTAAGTCTGTCTTCTCTAGACCAGTCGTGAAGAGTTACGCCCATTTCATTTAAAGCTTTAACAGCTTCAGCGTTTTTTCTTTCAACTAAGCTAGTGATAGTTCTTCCAGCAATTTCTATTGCTGCTAACATAGCACCTTTTTCATGCTTCTTTAACTTCTTCCATACTTTAGTATTACAAGCTAAGTGGTCAGCTGGCATAGAGTGGAAACCTGGGTATGTAGCATATTTGTTTTGCTCATAGTGTCCACCTGCATAGTTAGTAGCTAAAGATGAATAGTCAGCACCATCGATTAGACCTGTTTGTAAAGCAGTTGGAACTTCACCAAAGTCCATTACGATTGGCTTAGCACCTAATGCTGTAAAGATCATACTTTCCATTCCTGGAGGTGATCTAAATTTAAAGTCTTTCAATGAAGCAACATCTGGAATTGGTCTGCTAGATATTAAAGACTCATGTCCTGGTATCCACCAACCAATTAATGTCATTCCATATTTGTTGTATAGTGCATCAACAGCTTCTTGAGCTCCTGGGAAATTCAAGAATTCATATTGTTGGTATGGGTTATCATATCCACCCATTACATCACCTGCGAATTGAAACGCTGCATTTTTACCAGTTTGGTAACCAGCACCAGTCATATCACAATCGATAATTCCAGTTTGTGCAGAGTTAAACACCTCAGCAGATTTACCTGTTACTGATGATGAGTAGAACATTTCTACTTTTAAGCTTCCGCCAGAAAACTTCTCTACGTTTTTAGCGAATTGAGCAGCAACTTCACCATTTGGTGAACTAGCTGTAAAGTGT
>CACGHF010000056.1 GCA_902572775.1 uncultured Pelagibacteraceae bacterium | reverse complement strand
AAACCTATCATTTTATTTTGAAAATGGAGTACAAATTGGTCTTTTCTTATCCATTTCTATAAATTCAATAACTTCTGCAACTAATTCATTATTCTTAAATTCATTTGATAAATTACTTAAATTTTCTGTTAAATTTTCGTTCTTAAAAATTTCTTTATAAGCATCACTTAATGTCATTATCTCTTTGTTTGGAATATTTTTTCTTCTTAGACCTATTAAATTTAATCCTTGTAAAACACTTCTATTTCCATGTGCAATACCATATGGGATTATATCTCTAACTACACCACACATCCCACCAATCATTGCTGATTTACCTACTCTTGTAAATTGTTGAACTGCTGAATTACCTCCAATAATTGCATAATCACCTACATGTGCATGACCTCCTAAAGGTACATTATTTGCTAAAATGACATTATTACCAACAAAACAATCGTGTGCAATGTGAGCTGAAACCATAAATAAACAATTATTATTAACTTTTGTTATTCCACCGCCCCCTTTTGTTCCCGGGTTAATTGTAACATATTCTCTAATTTTATTATTATCTCCAATCTCTAATCTTGTTTCTTCGCCCTGAAATTTTAAATCTTGAGGATCATTACCAATTGAAGCGAATGGATAAATAATATTGTTTTTTCCAATTTTTGTTTGTCCTGTTATATTAACATGTGATTGAACTACTGTACCCTGTCCAATTTCCACATTAGGACCAATAACTGTGTAGGGTCCAATTTTAACATTTTCTGCAATTTTAGCCTCTGAATCAATAATTGCTGTTTTATGAATCATTTGTTGTCTCTTAAAAATTCTTTAATTTTTTTTGCTGGGTATCCCATCACTTTTGTATTATCAGGAATACTTTTGATAACTCCTGAACCACCTCCTATTTCAACATTATTTCCAATTTTAAGGTGTCCTGAAATCCCAGCTTGTCCACCAATTTTAACATTGCTTCCGATGATAGAACTTCCAGCTATACCAACTTGTCCAGCTATAATTGAATTTTCTCCAATTTTAACATTATGAGCTATATGAATCTGATTATCTAAATAAGTATTTTTTCCAATAACTGTATTTGACATAGATCCTCTGTCTATAGTTGCTCCACAACCAATCTCACAATTATCCTCTATTATTACTATTCCTATATGCGGGTATCTTAAATTTTTGTTTTTCATAGGAAAAAATCCAAATCCATGCTTACCTACAACACATCCATCTAAAATTCTTACATTGTTTTTAATTATTGTATTTCTAATTATTGTATTTGATCCAATTGAACAATTATTTCCAATATTGACATTTTTTTCAATTATTGAATTATGACCAATGTAACAATTTGACCCAAAAGACACATTTTCACCGACTAAAACATTTTTACCAGATTTAATTTTATCTTTAAAATTTGTTTCCAATATAGAAGTTGCAGTTTCGTCAAAATTATCATTAATAGCATCTGGGTAAAACTTGGAAGTCAATTTAGACACTGCAACTAAAACATTTTCAACAATTAATGTCTTGCAGTTTTTAGGTAGAATATTTTTTAAAGTTTCTGTTGTAATGCAAAAAGAAGCTTTTGTCTCTTTTGCAACATCTTTATATTTTTTTGAATGTAAAAAAGTAATTTCAGACTTATTTGCACTATATAAATCTTTTATATCAGTAATAACTTGATCTTTAATTGATGCATCCTCTTTTAAATTTAAAAATTTTACAATTTCTAAAATGGAAATTGGGCCATAATTTTTAAAGAAAGGATGAGACATAAATACTTTTAACAAAGCATTTAAAAATTAGTTATCAAGATTTATTGCTATTTATTTCTTGTCAACTATGGTCGCAGACCAAATTGCATCTGCCATTTTAGTATCGTTTACAAAAGCTTCGCCTTTATACTTCCAAACTCTTCCATGAGATCTTATTGCTTCAATTTGCAGTATAAGTTTACAATCAGGTATAACTGGATTTCTAAAACGAGCTTTTTCTACGCCCATAAGAAAAACTAACTTATTTTCATATGTTGATTTATCAAGACCATGAGCTGTAAGAGCTGCTGCGGCTTGACCAAATGACTCAACAATTAATACACCTGGCATTACTGGATTATCAGGGAAATGACCTTGGACAAAAAAACTGTCTTTTTTAACATTAACTACAGCTTTAGCTGATGATAGTTTCTTAATATCATACAATTCATCGATTAAAAGCATGGGCTCTCTGTGAGGTAA
>CACGHF010000055.1 GCA_902572775.1 uncultured Pelagibacteraceae bacterium | reverse complement strand
ATCCTAAAGGAAAAAAAGCTCCAATTAATCTATTAAAACTTGGAGTATCAATGGTTCAAATTGGTGAAAAAGATCAGGGATGTAAAATGATAAATGGTGTAGAATTACAATATCCTAATGCAAATCAGTCTGTAATACAAAAAGCAAAATATGAGTCCAAAAAATTTGAATGCATCAAACAAGACTCATAAGTTTTTATTAAATCAATTAAAAGATAAACAAATTTCTAAAACTTATAAAAAATTTGAAAAAAACCTTGAATTAAATGAGGATTTTATAGTTGCAGTTTCTGGTGGACCAGACAGTCTAGCTTTATGTTTTTTATCAAAAATTTATTCGATTAAAAAACATCTTAAAGTAACATATTTTCATGTTGATCATAAACTTAGAAATAATTCAACAAAAGAAGCAAAATTTGTAAAATTGCTTCTTAAAAAATTGTCTAATAATCTTGAGATTTTAACCTGGGTTGGAAAAAAACCAAAAAGCAACATCCAATCTATCGCAAGAGATAAAAGATATGCACTGATGACAAACAAGGCAAAAAAATTAAAAATAAATAATATTCTATTAGGTCATCATAAGGATGATCTAATAGAGAATTTTTTTATTAGAATTTTAAGAGGCAGTGGCTTAAATGGTATGGTGTCATTTGATCAAAGAACCAACCTGCAAAATATTAATTTGATAAGACCTTTGTTAAAATTTTCTAAAAAAAATTTAGAACATATTACCAAAAAAGTTTTTAAAAATTATGTTGAAGATCCCTCGAATAAAAATGATGAATTTAAAAGAGTAAAAATTAGAAATTTTATAAAAAAATTGGAATTAGAGGGATTGGATAATGATAAATTTAATCTAACGATTAAAAATTTAAAATTTGCTAATGAGTCAATTAAATACTTTGTGGAAAAAAATTTAAAAGACAATTCAACAATTTCAAATATTAATAAGTTTGTTATTTTGAATAAAAATTTTTTTCTTCAACCAGAAGAAGTAGTTTTTAGATCTTTAACAGAAGTGTTAAAAGCTGTTGGTAAAAAATACTACCCAGTAAGAGGAAAAAAAATTGATAACTTAATTTATCAAATTAAAAATGATGACTCATTCATGACTACTTTGGGAAACTGTGTAGTAAAGAAGGTAAATAACTCAGTTATAGTATCAAAAGAGCGTTAAAGTTGATGAAATAACTGATATTTTGTCACTTGTTAATTTAATAATAATTCTTATTTTAAACCTATGAATTTAAAAAATCTAGCAATGTGGGGAATTATAGTTTTTTTGACTATAGGTTTATACAATATGTTTAAAAATCCTCAGTCTAATATTAGAGGAGGAAATCAAATAATATTTTCAGATTTTTTAAATTCAGTTGAAAACGGCGAAGTTCTAAAAGTTGAAATCCAAGGAAATAATATTAAAGGTGTTTATTCAAATGGAAATTCTTTTTCAACTTATGCTCCTAATGATCCAAATCTTATAGAAAAATTATCAGAGAAAGGCGTGAGTATTTCAGCGGCACCTCTAGAGGAAAAAATGCCTTCATTATTTGGTGTGCTCTTATCTTGGTTTCCTATGTTACTGCTTATTGCAGTATGGATTTTCTTTATGAGACAAATGCAAGGTGGCAAAGGTGGAGCAATGGGATTTGGAAAATCAAAAGCTAAAATGATGAATGAATTAAAAGGAAAAGTTACTTTTAATGATGTTGCTGGTGTTGAAGAAGCTAAAGAAGAAGTAGAAGAGATAGTAGAATTCTTAAAAGATCCGAAAAAATTTAGTAGGCTGGGTGGAAAAATTCCAAGAGGAGCATTGCTTGTTGGCCCTCCAGGAACAGGTAAAACTTTATTAGCTAGAGCTATTGCAGGCGAAGCAGGAGTTCCGTTTTTCACTATTTCAGGTTCAGATTTTGTAGAGATGTTTGTTGGAGTAGGAGCATCTAGAGTTAGAGACATGTTTGAACAAGGTAAAAAAAATTCTCCATGTATAATTTTTATTGACGAAATTGATGCAGTTGGAAGAAGTAGGGGAGCTGGTTTAGGTGGAGGTAATGATGAAAGAGAACAAACGTTAAACCAGTTATTAGTCGAAATGGATGGTTTTGATACAAATGAAGGTGTCATTATTATTGCTGCAACAAACAGACCAGATGTGCTTGATCCAGCTTTGTTGAGACCGGGAAGATTTGATAGACAGGTAGTGGTTTCAAATCCAGATATTATTGGAAGAGAAAAAATTTTAAAAGTTCATGTAAAAAAAATAAAAATGGCTCCAGATGTAAACTTAAGAACAATTGCAAGAGGTACACCAGGTTTTTCAGGAGC
>CACGHF010000054.1 GCA_902572775.1 uncultured Pelagibacteraceae bacterium | reverse complement strand
TTTTACTAATTTGAACAAATCCAGATCTTAAAGTATTTAATCCCTCATATTTTGCGTAATAAACACCTACTATTGCAGTAGTTAAGATTAAAAAAATTGTGCTAAAAGCACCAATTTGTGATCCAATCTTAATAAAAAGATATATTTCAATTATAGGTATGAGAATTATTGATAAAAAAATTGGGTTCATTTGTCCTTAATCTAAATTGCTGGTTGAAATTAATCAACAGAGTAATTACTATTAAAGAATGAATTATAGTTTTGAATACATTGACATAATTTTATTAGCCATGATTGCTGGTTTTATCTTCTTAAGATTAAGAGGAATACTTGGCAAAAGATCTGGTTTTGAGGGTAAGGCCCCCCCCCACAATTTAAAGAGGCCTTAGAAAAAATAAATAACCTCCAAAAACCAGAAAAAACAATTGAGAGTTTTGATGAGAAGGCCAAAAAAGAATTTATAAAAGGTGCTAAAATTGCTTACGAAACAATAATTACAGATTTTAGTGATAATGATAATAAAATAATCGCAAGTAAACCACTTTTAAACAGAAAAATTTATGATCAATTCAATCAGGCATTAAAAGATAGAAGTGACAGAGGTCACCATGCAGAGATTACTTTTATAGGTGTAAACTCAGCCAAAATTAAAGAGCATAAAAAAATTGGAAAAATATTAAATGTAACAGTGGATTTTATTGCAGAGGTGATTACTTGTATTAAAGACAAAGATAAGAAAGTTGTATCTGGTGATCCAGAAAAAATTAAAAAAATTTATGATACCTGGGTATTTTCAAGAGATATTACATCGACGAACCCAAACTGGCAGCTTGTAAATATTTTAACTTAATTGAATAGTAGAATTTCAGATAAAGATAAAAAAGACTGGGAGTCTTTCATTAAAAGTTCTGAAAAACTTCCAAATAAAGATCTAAAAAATTCACAAAAAAAATTCTACAAAGTAAGATCAATAGATTTACATGGATATTCTTTAGAAAAAGCAAATAAAACGATTGAAGATTTTATTTATAATGCTTATGTAGAAAGTGTTAACAAATTAATTGTTGTTACTGGAAAAGGTCTTCATTCTGAGAATGAAAAAGACCCTTATATTTCAAAGGATTTTGGTATTCTAAAATATTCAGTACCTGAATTTATATCAAATAACAGAAATTTGATGAGTATGATTAATGAAATGAAAGATGCAGAAATCGAAGATGGTGGTACTGGAGCTTTTTATATTTTTTTAAAAAAAAACAAATCTACAAAATAAATTTTGACAGATCTGTATCTTTTACTAATGTGTCTAAGTTTTTATTTATATATTCTTTATTAATAACAATTTTTTCACCTGAACGGTCAGTCGCTGTGAAACTAATTTCATCTAAAATTTTCTCAATTATAGTATGCAATCTTCTGGCACCAATATTCTCAACAGTAGCATTTACTTCGGAAGCAATATTAGCGATAGCATCTATACCATCATCTGAAAATTCAAGATCAACATTTTCTGTTTTTAAAAGAGCCATATATTGTTTTATTAAACTAAAATCTGGTTCTCTTAAAATTCTTTTAAAATCTTCACTAGTTAAAGCTTCTAACTCAACTCTAATCGGAAGTCTGCCCTGTAACTCTGGAAGTAAATCCGAGGGTTTTGCAAGTTGGAAAGCACCAGAAGCAATAAATAAAATATGATCAGTTTTGATTGGCCCATGCTTTGTATTAACTGTTGTTCCTTCGATTAAAGGTAATAAGTCTCTTTGAACACCTTCTCTTGAAACATCACCGCCGACACGGTCAGTCCTTGCTGAGATTTTATCTATTTCGTCTAAAAAAACTATTCCATTATTCTCAGTAGAAAGTTTTGCTGCTTTAATGATTTTGTCCTGTTCAATTAATTTATCCGACTCATCATTAATTAAAATTTCATGGGACTCTTTTACAGTCATTTTCTTCTTCTTCTCCTTGGTACCCATTGATTTTCCAATCATTTCGCCAATGTTTATCATCCCAACATTTGCTCCAGGCATTCCAGGTATCTCAAAAGAGGCACCTCCTGCACCACTATCGCTTACAGCTATCTCAATTTCGTTATCATCTAAATCACCATTTCTAAGTCTTTTTCTAAAACTTTCTCTCGTAGCCAAACTTGCTTTTTTGCCAACTAAAGCATCTAAAACTTTTTCCTCTGCAGCTTTTTGAGCTTTTGCAAAAACTTCTTTTCTTTTTTTTACTTTTTCCATTGAGATGGCAATTTCAATTAAATCTCTTACAATTTGTTCAACATCCCTCCCTACATATCCAACTTCTGTGAATCTTGTAGCTTCAACTTTTACGAAAGGAGCTTCTGCTAATTTTGATAATCTTCTAGAGATCTCAGTTT
>CACGHF010000053.1 GCA_902572775.1 uncultured Pelagibacteraceae bacterium | reverse complement strand
TTTTCAATTTCTTTATCGATATCTACAAAATTTAATTTTAATTTCTTAGCTACTAAGGATCCAATAGAGGTCTTACCAGAACCCATCATCCCCAAAAAAACTAGATTTTCTTTTGATTTCATAAGTTTCTCTATTGAAAAAACATAAATATGTCTTAATTTGAAATTATCTAAAAGTATATGCAATTCATTAAAAACACAAGTTCAGGCAAAGCAAGTATCATAGGACTTGTGATTAAATCTATAATCGGATTAGGGGTTATTTTAGGTATTATTTTTTTTCTAAGTACAATTGATTTTCCTGCACCTAAAAAAGAAATTGAAAAAATTATTCCAAATGAAAATTTTAAAATTGTTAAATAAGAAAATTCTTTTAATTAAATTAGTTTGTCTTATTTTTCTTACTCCTGCTTTTGCAGAAGAGAAACCGATTGATATTTGGAATATAGAAAAAAAAGATAATCAAGTTATTTCAGAAACAAATATTTCAAGTGAAAATTCTAGTAGCACTACTCAGAATAGTGTTTACGAACTACAAACAAATAAACAAACAGATACTATTAAACTTGATAAAGAATTTTCATCAAAAGAAATTAAAATAGTTGGACTATATGATCCTAGTGAATATGGTTTGAGTATGGATATGTGGTCAAATTCTGATGGAACTAAATTAAAAAATTTATTTCAGAAAATTAATAAGTTTAATCTTTCAGAGGATGCATCTAATATAATGCACATATCTTTATTAACCAACGCTTATTCTCCAACTCAAAATATTACTGAGAAAGAATTTATGAGCTTTAAATCTGATTGGTTAATAAAAGATGCAAACTTAGAATTAATAGAAGAATATTTAATTAAAAATCAAATAATAAATTTGCATCCAAATTTAACAAGATATTTGGTAGATGCTTATTTATCAGAATCAAACGTAAAAAAATCATGTGAGATTTTTTCTAAAAATTCTGAACCCATTCAAGATGAATATCTATCAAAATTTAATTTATATTGTTTAATCAATTATGGAAAAAATGAAGAAGCACAACTAATCTTAGATTTAAAAAAAGAGTTAGGTTTTGAAGATAGTTATTACGAAAACAAAATAAATTATTTATTTGGATATTTAGATGAGGCAAATAAAGAAATATCAATAAATTCAATTTTAGATTTTCATTTAGCTCATAGAACTAACCCTGAGTTTTCTTATGAACCAAGTGAAGATACACCTAAAATAATTTGGAAATATCTTTCAGCTGCTAATTTACTTTTTAAAATTCAAGATATAGAGATTACTGATGTAGAAAAAATTTCTACAATAGAAAAAGCTGTTAATGATAAAAATTATTCTGAAGAGGAGTTATTCGAATTTTATAAAAAATTCCAATTTAATATTAATCAATTTTTAAATGCAAAAGAGGCATATAAATCCCTATCTTCAATCGAGGGACGCGCTCTTTTATATCAAAGAACTCTTTTAACCGAAGAACCAAAAATCAAATTAGAATTTATAAAGATATTAAAAGATCTATTTATATCTGATGAAATAGGTGATGCCTTTGATTTGGAATTAAAAAAATTTTTAGGTGAAATTAATATTGAGGATGTTCCATCAAATTTTACAACATTTTATAATAGTAATCTAAACAAGAAAGAGACAGCAGATAAAAAGATTAAATATAATAGTAAAATTTTACATCAATCAAAACTTATAAATTATTTCAATGGGGACTATGCAAAATCTAAAATTGAAGAGGACCTAGATAAATTTTTAAAGAAAATTAAAAAAGATAAAAAATATTTTTTATCAAAAAAAGATATAATTTTTCTAGAGGCGCTTAAATCTGATGGAGTTGAAATTTCAAAAAAATATGACGGTCTTTATGAGGTGAAGCAATCAGAAATGCCTGCCGATATTCAAACAATGATAGATAATAATGAGATTGGTGCCGCATTGTTGAGAATAATTGAGGTAATTGGACCTGACAAAATTGAAAATATTGATGAAGATACAGTTTATTTTATTATCAATACTTTAAATCAATTAAATGTTGATTTAATTAGAAACAAACTATTGCTTAAAGTTCTTCCTTTAAAAGTATAAAAATTATAATAAAATCAAGTTATGGCTATCAGAACTATAATAACAGAACCTAATAAATTACTTAGGCAAATATCTAAACCAGTCAATAGTGTTGGTAAAGAAGAGCAAAAATTGATGGATGATATGCTAGAGACAATGTATGACGCAAACGGAATTGGTTTAGCGGCTATACAAGTTGGTGTACCAAAGAGAATTATTGTTATGGATATAAGTAAAGATGAGAGTAAAAAAGAGCCAAGATATTTCGTAAATCCGGTTATCAAAAATAAAGATCCAGAAAAAGCAACTTATGAGGAAGGATGTCTTTCTGTGCCAAATCAGTTTGCAGAAATTGATAGACCTAGTAAGTGTGAAGTAGAATATCTTGATTACGATGGAGAAAAGAAATTGCTAAAGGCCGATGGTCTTCTGGCAACATG
>CACGHF010000052.1 GCA_902572775.1 uncultured Pelagibacteraceae bacterium | reverse complement strand
ATAAATGTTTTGGTACCAGACTTATATGTTGCATGGCATGCAGGAAAATCTTCTTGGAAAAATTATAATTCTTTAAATAAATATTCTATTGGAATTGAAGTCAGCAATCCAGGACATCAATACAATTATAAAATATTTTCAAAAAAACAGATTAGATCAATGATTAAACTATCAAAATATTTGATTAAAAAATATAATATAAATTATAAAAATATATTGGGTCATTCTGATATTGCACCTACCAGGAAAAAAGATCCTGGAGAAAAATTTCCTTGGGCAATATTTGCAAAAAATAAGATTGGTGTATGGCACTCTTTACCAAATTTAATTTTAAAAAAAAATAGATTAATAAAAACTGACTATCAAACTAATATCTATTTCATAAAAAATTTAATAAAAATTGGATATACTTTTAAAAATTCAAAAAGTTTAAAAAAAAACATATTTATAAAATTATTGATAAAAGCATTTCAAAGAAGATACAGACAAACCCTTGTTAATGGCAAAATTGATAAAGAATGTGTTCTTATAAGTGAAAACTTATTAAAAAAATTAAATAAATTTACTTGAACTTTTATAGTTTAAGAATAAATTGAAACTGCCAGATAAATGACTTATCGCTTTAATTAATTTTTAAAGAGGAAAGTCCGGGCTCTACAAGGACACAGTGCCAGGTAATACCTGGCGGGGGAAACCCTAGGGATAGTGCCACAGAAAATAAACCGCCATAACATGGCAAGGGTGAAAAGGTGTGGTAAGAGCACACCGGTTCTATTGGTAACAATGAACGCTGGAAAACCCCACTGGGAGCAAGACTAAGTAGAGATGACATTGTTGAAAAACTAAAAGCCGTCCTTGGCTAGTCATCAGGGTTAGTTGCTTGAGCTTAAGAGTGATCTTAAGCCTAGACAAATGATAAGTTTAAATGACAGAACCCGGCTTATAGTTTATCTGGCAAAATTATTAACATTCTTAATTTTTAAATAAATAAATGTTCTCATATTGATTCAATATTGAGTCACTTATGTTCTTTTTTTTCACTTTTTCATAGAAAGCAAATCAGCTAAAGAAAGAGACTTCAAATAAATTTTAGTATTACGAAAACCTCTATCTATAAGCAAAATTTAACTAAATTCAGAGTTTGACTATCATTTTAAATACCCATATATTCCCATATATTCCCAATTATGGAATTTATAAATTTAAAAATATATGTTTTTATCAACTTACGAGAACAAATTGGACAAAAAGGGGAGAGTGTCAGTGCCTGCTAGTTTCAGGTCATATTTATCAAATTTAGGTTACAACGGTGTTATTTGTTATCCATCTTTTAATAACTCCTCAATAGAAGCATGTTCTCAAGATAGAATTGAAAAAATTTCTTCATGATTGGTTTCCAAAGCCTCTTGTGCAAACGATTTTTCCATTTCATTAACTGAATTATCTTCAACTATACTTTCACTTTCCATGTTAGTATTTTGAACAACTTCTTCATTCATCATTTGATTATGAGAACTTTCAGTTTGTTGTTCTTGGATAATCTCATTTTCAAGTTTCAAAGCATTGGCACCATGTGTAATGGGGTTTGATGCTGTTGTATTGGAGAAATTAAAAGATTGAGATGATCCCATATTTGAAAAATCAGAATAACCAGGATTACGGTTTTGAATTCTATGAACCATATTCACTACTGATTTTGACTCAGGTTGTTGTCCATCTAATGATGTTGCAACAATTGAAACTCTCATTTTTCCATCTAGCTCAGTATCAGTGATTGCACCAATAATTAACTCTGCTTCAGGATCAACTTCAGCTCTAACTTTATTTACAGCCTCATCAACTTCAAAAAGTTTAAGATCTTTACCACCAGTAATATTTACCAATAAACCTTTTGCGCCTTTTAAAGTATAATCATCTATTAACGGATTACTAATTGCCATCTCTGCTGCTTTTAAAGCTCTACCTTCTCCTTCGGCTTCTCCAGTTCCCATCATTGCTTTACCCATTGCTGCCATTACAGTTTCAACATCAGCAAAATCTAAGTTAATTAAACCGGGTCTGACCATTAAATCTGTTATACTTTGTACACCATGCATTAAAACATTATTTGAAAGGTTAAAAGATTCTTCAAAAGTTGTTTGTTCATTTGCTATTTTAAATAGGTTTTGGTTAGGTATAACAATTATTGTATCAACATGTTTTCTTAGCTCTTCCAAACCTTGTTGCGCTCTTCTCATTCTAGAGGGGCCTTCATATAAAAATGGAAGAGTCACAACACCTACTGTTAAAATATTCAATTCTTTAGCAGCTCTTGCGATGACATGAGCAGCACCAGTGCCCGTTCCACCACCCATACCAGCTGCAATAAAAACCATGTTTGCACCTTGAAGTGTATTTACAATTTCATTTAAAGATTCATCAGCTGCAGCTTGTCCAATATCAAGTTTTGCACCTGCTCCTAAACCTTTTGTTAAATTTAAACCAATTTGAATTCTTGTTTTTGCTTTACTTAATTTTAAATCTTGAGCATCAGTATTTACAGCAATAAATTCTA
>CACGHF010000051.1 GCA_902572775.1 uncultured Pelagibacteraceae bacterium | reverse complement strand
GATTTTTAGATAACGTCTTATCAGATTTTATTAATAAAGCACCTGATCAGTTTAAAGATGCAAAATATTCTGCAGAAAGAGAAAGAAGTGTTGGTTTAGGTGTAATGGGCTTTCACTCATTCTTACAAAAAAATAGAATTCCTCTTGAGTCAGTAATGGCAAAATCATGGAATAAAAAAATATTTAAAAATATTGATGAAAAAGTAAATCAAGCATCTAAAGATTTGGCCGAAGAAAGAGGCGCTTGTCCAGATGCAGCTGAGTATGGCTATAAGGAAAGATTTTCAAACAAAACAGCAATAGCTCCAACAGCTTCTATTTCAATAATTTGTGGTGGAGCATCTCCAGGAGTAGAACCTATTGCAGCAAACAGTTATACACACAAAACTTTGTCAGGATCTTTCAATGTTAGAAATAGATATTTAGAAGAAATATTACAAAATCATGGTAAAAATGATGATGAAACATGGTCCACAATCACTACTAATCAAGGATCTGTCAGTCACCTAGATTTCTTAACTGATTTAGAAAAAGATGTATTTAAAACAGCATTTGAACTTAACCAAAATTGGATAATTGAACTTAGTGGTGACAGAACCCCTTATATTTCACAAGCTCAATCAGTAAATTTATTTTTACCAGCAGATGTTCATAAAAAGGAATTACATAAAATTCATTTTGATGCATGGAAAAAAGGCTTGAAGAGCCTTTATTACTGTAGATCAAAATCAATTCAAAGAGCTGAAAATATCAATGATGCTAAATCAACTGATATTACGGCAAATGTTTATAAATCTAAAAATCAACAATCTAACGATCAGCCAGAGTACGAGGAGTGTTTATCATGTCAGTAGCAGAAAAAATTAATAAAGAGATTATTCAACCAAAAAAAATGGGTTTATTAGTAGAGAACCCAGTTTATAAACCTTTTAGATATCCATGGTGTTATGATGCATGGTTAACTCAGCAAAGAATTCATTGGTTGCCAGAAGAGGTACCTTTAGGAGACGATGTTAGAGATTGGCAAAAAAATTTGTCTCAACCAGAAAAAAATTTATTAACTCAAATCTTTAGATTTTTCACTCAAGCAGATGTAGAGGTTAATAATTGTTATTTAAGACATTACACAACTGTATTTAAACCAACAGAAGTATTAATGATGATGACAGCATTTGCTGCAATGGAAACAGTTCATGTAGCAGCATATTCTCATCTTCTTGATACGATTGGTATGCCGGAATCAGAATATTCAGCTTTCATGAAATACAAAGAGATGAAAGACAAGTATGATTATATGCAGGGTTTCAATGTAAATTCTAAAGAGGACATTGCAAAAACAGTTGCAGTGTTTAGTGCTTTTACAGAAGGATTGCAGTTGTTTGCAAGTTTTGCAATTTTATTGAATTTTCCAAGACACAATAAAATGAAAGGAATGGGTCAGATAGTTACTTGGTCTGTAAGAGATGAAACGCTTCATTGTAATTCTATGATCAGAATTTTTAAGGAGTTTATAAAAGAAAATCCCGAAATCTGGACACCTAAACTTAAAAAAGAACTTTATGAAGCTTGTAGAATAATTGTTGAGCATGAAGACGCTTTTATTGATTTAGCTTTTGAAATGGGTCCAATGGAAGGTTTAACTGCTCAAGAAGTTAAAGATTATATCAGGTTCATTGCGAATAGACGACTTATTCAATTAGGATTAGAACCAATTTATGATGTTCAAAAAAATCCATTAACTTGGTTGGATACAATGCTAAATGCAGTTGAGCATATGAATTTCTTTGAAGGTAGAGCGACTGAATATTCTAAAGCATCAACACAGGGTACTTGGGCAGAAGCTTTTAGTTAATCTTAAAACTATCTTTGATTTAACTGCATCACTTTTCTATGCTTGCTACCTTTGTAACTAGCTAAAGGTCTAATAAGTTTATTAGCAGCATGTTGTTCCATTATGTGAGCAGACCAACCTGTTATTCTAGAGATTACAAATATTGGGGTAAAAAAATCAGTTTCAAAACCCATCAAATGATAAGTAGGTCCTGTCGGATAATCAACATTTGGGTGAATATTTTTCTTTTTAATCATCACTCTTTCAACGATGTCATAGATTTTTTCAAATTTTTTATCTTTCTTAAGTTTAGCAACTTTACCAAAGTATTTTCTCATAGTTGGAACTCTGGAATCACCTGATTTATAAACTCTATGACCAAACCCCATAACCACTTCTTTATTTTTAAGCGCATTATTTATCCATTTTAGTGCATTTTCTGGTTTTTTAATTTTATTCATCATATGCATCACTTCTTCATTAGCTCCACCGTGAAGTGGACCTTTTAAACTAGCTATTGCACCTGTAATTGCTCCATGTATATCAGATAAGCTACTTGTAATGGTTCTTGCTGTAAAAGTTGAAACATTAAAACTATGTTCTGCGTATAAAATTAAAGATACATCAAAAGCTTTAACAATTTCTTTTTGTGGTACTTTACCAAAGCACATATAGAAAAAATTTTCAGCAAATGTTAAGTTTTTTTTAGGTTTGATTATTTTTTTTCCTTTTCTAATTCTATAAAAAGCGGCCAATGCAGTAGGGGTTTTAGAAAAAATTCTTAACGCTTTTCTCATATTAGCCTCAGGAGATGAATCTGTAGTTTCTTTATCCTCTAGTCCCATCACACTTACAGCAGTTCTAGCCACATCCATTGGATGAGATTTTTTGGGCATATGTTTTATTATTTCATATAAATTTTTTGTAAGTTCTCTATTGTTTCTTTCTTCTTTCTCAAAATTTTTAAGTTCTATTGAATTTGGAAGATCTTTATTTAAAATTAAATACGCCACCTCTTCAAACCTGCAATATTCACATAAATCTTGAGCAGCATAACCTCTATAAGTAAGAGAATTTATTTCTGGCATCACTTTTGAAACTTCTGTTTCATCTACTACAATACCTAGTAAGCCTTTTTTTATATCATCACTC
>CACGHF010000050.1 GCA_902572775.1 uncultured Pelagibacteraceae bacterium | reverse complement strand
AATACTAAAGCTAGTGATGTTGATGAATTGTTGAATATAATTAAAGCTAACTAGGATTTTCTTTTAAAAACTCAATATACTTTATAACTTCATCAAATTGTTCATCAGGAATGTCTTTGTAACTTGCATTGAATTTGCTTTTCACACAAATCGCAACATGGGCATAGGGGTTTCTTCCTTTAGGGTGATTTGGATGGTCAGGTAATTGCCCCACCAAATAATCGCCAGCTTCCTGAATAATTTTCCAGAGTTTACTTGCGTTTTCTTTGTTCATAAATAAGAGGATTTTTATTACAAACTTGTAAAATTAAAACTTAAAAATATATTGTTAACAATTCAAATTCATATATTAATCAAAAAGATTGATTTATACCATAAATGAAAGTATCTGATTATATTTGGCAATATTTGTATAAAAATACTGGATCAAAACATGTTTTTCTTTTGTCTGGTGGTGGAATGATGCATCTTCTAGACTCTGTTGGAAAAAGTAAATTTAAATCAATTTCAATGCATCATGAGCAAGCAGCATCTATTGCTGCTAATGCATATGGTAGAACTATAAATTCTATAGGAGTATGTCTTGTAACATCTGGTCCAGGTGCAACAAATGCATTAACAGGTGTAACAGCAGCATATATGGATAGTGTGCCAATGGTAATCGTATCTGGCCAGGTGTCCACATTGTTTTCAAAAAAAAAAATGAAAATCAGACAATTAGGTTTTCAAGAATTTGATATAATCAGTTCTGTAAAGCCAACAACAAAGTATGCTGTACATTTAGATAATAAAGATAAAGTTCAATATGAATTAGAGAAAGCTTGCTATTTAGCAAAGAATGGTAGACCAGGGCCTGTATGGTTAGACATACCTCTTGATATTCAAAACTCACAGATCAAAATAGAAAAAAATAAAAGTTTTTTTTATAAAAATTCAAAAATATTAAATTCAAATCCTTATCCAAAGAATGAGGAAATTAATTTAGTAATAAAAAATTTAAAAAATTCAAAACGACCTTTAATAGTATTTGGTCATGGTACTTATTTATCAGGAGCAAAAGAGTATGCTAGAAAATTTATAAATAATTTTAAACTACCGTGCCAATCAACTTGGAATTCAATAGATTTAATACCGAATAATAATAAATATTATTTTGGAAGGGCTAATTCATATGGGCCAAGATATCCAAATTTTATTATACAAAACGCAGATTATATCTTGTCAATAGGCGCTAGATTAGGTGTGCAACATACAGGTTACAACGTTAAAGCTTTTGCAAGAAATGCAGTTTTACACATGATTGATTTAGATATAAACGAAGCCAAAAAACCTAAACTAAAAGTAGATAAATTTATAAAAAGCGATGCAAAAAAATTTATTGAAAAATTAAACAATCAATTAAAGAAACAAAAATTTAAAGAGGATTTCAGTTCATGGATAGAATATTGCAATACTATTAAAGGAAAATTTCCAGTTGCTCCAATTATAGAAAATATAAAACATCAAAAATATGTAGATCCATATTATTTTGTAGATAAATTGAGTGACGAATTGAGAGAGGACGAACTGGTTCCTTTAGGCGCATCTGGCTCATGTTTTACAGTTTCAGGACAAACTTTTAAATCTAAAAAGAATCAAAGAATTTTTACAGCAAAAGGAATGGCATCAATGGGTTTTGGTTTACCAAGTACTATTGGCTCATCTTTGTCAATGAATAACAAACGATCTATAACTATAATTGGTGATGGTGGTTTTCAATTAAATGTTCAAGAGTTACAAACTATTATTACAAATAAATTGAAAGTTAAAATTTTTGTTTTTCAAAATAAAGGTTATCATGCGATTAGAGTGACACAAGATACGTATTTTCAAAAAAATTATGTAGGATCATCTGAAATTAATGGAGTTGAAATACCAAATATTAGGAAAGTCGCTAATGCTTATGGTTTAAAATATAGCCACATAGCAAATAATAAAGAATTAAGTAATAAATTAAAAAAAATTTTAAATAATGATATTGCAGAAATAATTGAAGTTAAAATAGACCCAAACAAACATTTATACCCTAAATTAACTTCTCAAATTGGACCTGATGGCAAAATGTCAACTTCCCCTTTAGAGGATCTCTATCCATTTATTAGTAGAGATGAGCTAAAAAAAATAATGATTTCAGAAAAATAATTTTATCGACAATCAATTGTGCTTCTTATCAAAATGAGCTTAGTGGTTTATCTAAAAAATAAACTTTTTCTAATATTTATAATTTCTCTGATCTTTTTGTCTTTAATAGCATTCCAAGAAACAAATAAAGTGCATAATTGATATAAGGCAAATATCTCATTTTTTTGATTTTGGGATAAAGCACTATCTGCTTCTACATAGTTTTCAAAATAAGAAATATTACTTTTTGCACAGTTTAAATAATGTTTACAAGCATCTGTAACTGTAGCTGTTGACCACCAGTTTGAATCTCTGAAAAGATTAGATATTTCTTGATAGAAAGAACTTGTTTCAGAAATAGCTAAATCCTTTTGAACATTTTCTGAAAATTGATCTAATTCAAATTGAATTAAAGCTAATATCTTTTTTTCGCTACTTCTCTTTACAAGTAGTTCAATGACGTTTTTATACGACATTGATTGGATTTTATTCCAATTATCAAAAAAATCGTTTGGTGCTTTATTTGAATCTGCCATGTTTAATTATTTAAAGGTAACCAAGAATTATATAAAGGATTATCTTTATTGATTGGAAGTTTAATGTTCTTATTTTGTCTAGAAGAATCATACACAGCGGTTACAAATTCTAGAGATTTTCTAGCATCTGATAAAGTTACCTCATCACTAGGAGATCCATCTAGTTTATTAGCAATTTCTTCAAACATACCTGCATACCATGATTTTGGTTCTTTTACTTTTGATAGTACTTCATCTATTTGAGCTTGAGTTATAGGAGCTCTTGGTAAAAAGTCCCATTTATCATCAGCTGGACTATATGGTTTATCTGGTGATGCACTAGACTCAGCTGTTAACCCTTCAAAACAAAATCGAAGTCTACTAGTATCATTTGCAGCTCC
>CACGHF010000049.1 GCA_902572775.1 uncultured Pelagibacteraceae bacterium | reverse complement strand
TAAATATTAATAACTTGGCTGCTGTACCTTCAATTGTTTATGGTTTATTGGCTCTTCAAATACTTCTAGCTACAATTCAATTACCAAGATCTACTCCTCTAGTAGCTGGTATTACTTTGGCGCTTATGACTTTACCTAGAATAATAATTCCTTGTAGGGCTTCTTTGAAGGCGGTGCCGCCATCAATAAGAGAAGGTGCGTTAGCAGTAGGTGCATCAAAATTTCAATCTGTATTTCATCATGTAGTTCCTTTAGCTTTACCTGGTACTTTGTCAGGAACTATTATTGGATTAGCACAAGCATTAGGAGAAACAGCTCCATTAATTTTGATAGGAATGGTGGCTTTTGTTGTTGATATTCCATCAACACCAATTGATCCTTCTTCATCTTTACCCGTACAAGTCTATTTATGGTCAGAGTCTGCTGAGAGAGGGTTTGTTGAAAAAACATCAGCCACTATTATGATGTTATTAAGTTTTTTGATTGTAATGAATTTTTTAGCAGTATACTTAAGACAAAAATTTGAGAAAAGATGGAACTAATGAATAATGTAAAAATAAAATCTAAAAATCTAAACGTTTATTATGGAGAAAAACAAGCTTTGTTTGACGTGAATTTAGATTTAAACGAAAAAGAAGTTACAGCTTTAATTGGGCCATCCGGATGTGGAAAATCTACTTTCATCAGATGTATTAACCGAATGAATGATGTAATTGATATTTGTAAAGTATCTGGAAACATTGAGATAGATGGTGTTGAAATCAATGATAAAAATTTAGATGTAGTATCTTTAAGAGAGAGAGTAGGAATGGTTTTTCAAAAACCAAACCCATTTCCAAAAAGTATATATGATAATATTTCTTATGGTCCAAAAATTCATGGAAAAGGTGAAACTAAAAGTGAATTAGATGAAATCGTGGAAAATAGTTTAAAGAAAGCTGCATTGTGGGAAGAAGTTAAAGATAGACTTGATGAGCCAGGTACAGGCTTATCAGGAGGTCAACAACAACGTCTTTGTATTGCAAGGGCAATTTCTGTAAATCCTGAGGTTATATTGATGGATGAACCTTGTTCAGCTTTAGACCCGATAGCAACAGCAAAAATTGAGGAATTAATAGATGAGCTTAAAAAAACCTACACTATAGTAATTGTGACTCATTCAATGGCACAAGCAGTTAGAGTTTCACAGAAAACAGGGTTTTTTCACCTAGGAAAATTAATCGAAGTAGGCAAAACAGAGAAAATTTTTAAAAATCCTGACAATAAAATGACACAAGACTATATTACAGGTAGATTTGGATAAATTATGAGTAACGAACATACAGTAAAATCTTATGAAGAAGAATTAAGATACTTAATTGACTCTGTCATAAAAATGGGAAGTTTAACTGAGTCACAATTGGTCGACTCTATGGACGCAGTTATAAAAGTAGATAAAGATTCTATTGATAAAATTATTAAAAGTGATGATGAAATTAATAAATTTAGATCTAAAATTGATACGCAAATAATGACTTTGCTGGTAAAGAGAGCACCAATGGCAATTGATTTAAGAGAAACAATTAGTTCATTAAAAATATCTCAAGATTTGGAAAGAATTGGAGATTTATCTAAAAGTAATGCAAAAAAAGTTAAGCCACTTCCATTAGATTTACCTGAGGAACTTTTAGGTAATTTAAAAAGACTAGGTGATTTAGTTATAAAGCAGTTAAATGATGTACTCGATAGTTATGTTAATAAAAATTATGATAAAGCAAAAGAAGTATGGGAAAAAGACGAGCAAGTGGATGACCTTACTTATATTGCCATGGAAAGTGTAATTGATTTTCTTTCTAAAGATAAAAAGAATTTAGACTTTTCAACACATTTAATTTTTGCAACAAAAAATCTTGAAAGAGCAGGTGATCATATAACAAATATTGCTGAGTCAATATGTTATTTAATAAAAGGTGAATATTTAAAAGGAAGCAGACCTAAAGGAAAAGTTATTCAGCAATAAAATGAATGGCAAAATATTTATTATTGAGGACGAACCTTCAATAATTCAATTAGTTCAACATAATCTAGAAAAAAATGGTTTTATAGTTTCATCATCAGTAAATGGTAATGATGGCTTAAAAGAATTAAAAAAATTTCAGCCAGATTTACTTTTATTAGATTGGATGTTGCCTGATCTCTCTGGTATTGAAATTTGTAAAAATATTAGAAAAGACACCAGTATCAAAAATTTACCTGTAATTATGTTAACCGCTAAAGGCGAAGAGGAAGATAAAATAAAAGGTTTAGATAGCGGTGTTGATGATTATTTAACTAAACCATTTAGTTTTAATGAGCTTATGGCAAGAATTAAAGCTGTTTTAAGAAGATCTAACCCTAACACTGTATCTGATAATTTAGAGTTTGAAGATTTAGTTTTAGATAGGATTGAAAAACGAGTTTACAGAGATAAAAAAGAAATACAACTTGGACCAACAGAATTTAGGTTACTAGAATTTTTTTTGGTAAATCCAAAGAGAGTTTATTCTAGAGATCAGATTTTAGAAAATGTTTGGCCCAACAATATAAATGTTGAAAGCAGAACTATTGATGTTCATATCAGAAGATTAAGAAAATCAATTAATATTCAAAATAAAAAAGAACTTATAAGGACTGTAAGATCCTCTGGTTATTCTCTAATTTAAAATTTAATCTAATTTTTTTGAAGTTCGTAGATAGAAACATAATGTTTCTTCTTAGGCAGTGGCATTATGGTTGGAACTTTAGTTAATCTTGGTTTTATTGATTTATTTCCTACAATAATATTTTTGTCATAATTATCTAAATTAATCTCAGGATGAGGGTTTCCATCATTGATTAATGGCCAAGCATCACAAGCTCTATAACCAAATAAAATTAAGGGTCTTGAGTTGTTCATTTGGTTGTGTCCAGATCCATGAACTGATCTACAATGAAAAAATACTACTGTTCCGGCTGTTCCAGTTATGGAAACACTATTTTTAGTTCCTATTTTATTTTTCTTAGTGTCTATTTTTCCAACAAAATAATTTTCTTTACTGTGGTGGCTATACAATTTCTTTTTGTGTGAATTCTTTATTATCTTAAGTGGCCCATTTTTCTCGTAACAATCATCTAAATATATACCAACCGTGATTAAGTCATCGTTTGTATGAGGGTAAAAAGCCCAATCTTGATGCCATCCA
>CACGHF010000048.1 GCA_902572775.1 uncultured Pelagibacteraceae bacterium | reverse complement strand
TACTAACAATGATAATAGCCGGATTATTTGGCATACTAGTTCCTTTTACTCTAAAAAAAATGCATATCGACCCAGCAATTGCTTCAAGTGTATTTGTGACAACAATTACAGATGTAATTGGTTTTGTTTCTTTTTTAGGTGTTGGAGCATATTTTTTATAAAATTAAAGGTTATCAATTAATCTGACGTTGTTTAAATAATAAGCAATAAATAATCTTGAATTTTTAGTGGTACTTGAAATTTTTAAATTATTTATATTTCTTAGCTCTAAATAATCAATTTTAATTTTATAATTATTTTTTAATTCTTTTTTTTGTAGATTTAAAAAGCTTGAAATATTTATATTATTTTTAATATCTTTTTTAATACTTACTAGTTTTTCAAAAATTTTAGCAGCTATGACTAAATTGGATTTATTTAAAAGAAAGTTTCTTGATGACAGGGCTATATTCCTACTATCCCGAACTGTTTTACAAGGAATGACCTTGGTTTTGTATATTCGTTCTAATTGTTTTTTTACCAAATATAATTGTTGAAAATCTTTTTCTCCCATAAATATCTTTTGAGGATTTATAATTTTAGTTAGTTTGTTCATTACATCTAAAACACCTTCAAAATGACCTTTTCTAAATTTTGCACACAAAATTTTATCTCTCTTAAGTAATGTAATATTTGATTTTTTTTTATCTACGTATATGTCTTTAAATTTAGGAAGATAAACAAAATCAACTTTTTTGCATTTTTTGAGAATTTTTAAATCCTTCTTTATATTTCTTGGATAGGATCTTAAATCTTTTTTACTATTAAATTGTTTTGGGTTAACAAAAATACTTACAATTGTTTTTTTACAAAGTTTATTTGATTTATTTATCAGTGCCAAATGACCTTTATGTATCCCACCCATAGTAGGAACAAAGCCGAGGTCATTAAATGGCCTTAATGATTCAAATAATGCTTTATTGTTTAATAAAATTTTCATTTGTATAAAAATATTTAATAAGTAAAACATTTAAATGATTAAACAAGCAATTATTCCTTTGGCAGGACTTGGAACTCGGTTACTACCTCTAACAAGTGTTTTTGCAAAAGAGCTTCTCCCAATTAACGGTAGGCCTGGAATTGAATATATTCTTGATGAATGTATCGAAGCAGGTGTTAAAGAGATTATATTTATTATCTCCACTAAAAAGTTAATGATAAAAAAATATTTTTATAGTGATCAATTTTATAAAAGTATTATTAAAAAAAAGAAAGATCCTAGGATAGTTAATGAGTATAAAAAGATTCTTAAATATAAAAAAAAAATTAAGTTTGTATTTCAAAATATTCCCAGAGGTACAGGAGATGCTGTTCTTAAAACTCAAAAATATATTAAAAATAAATATTTCTTAATGTTGCTACCTGATGATTTAATATTAAAAGAAAATTGCTCTAAAGCAATGATTAAAGTTCATCAAAAATACAATGCCTCAGTTATGGCTTCTATGAAAGTGAAAAAAAACAATGTTTCTCGATGGGGAATTTATAAAATTAATAAAAAATTAAATAAAAGAAACTTTTTTATTGAAGGTGTTGTAGAAAAACCATCTGAAAAAAAAGCTCCATCGAATAATGCTGTTATCGGAAGATATATTTTACCTCGATCAATTTTTAATAAAATAAAATCTTTAAAACCCAAAAGAGGTAAAGAGGTACATATTACAGATGCTATTCAATTATTAATAAATGAAAAAGAAAAATTTATAGCCCATAATTTTCAAGGCAAATATATAGACTGTGGAACGATGAATGGCTACATAAATTCTTCTATAGAAATAGGTAAATTATGAAACTATGCATGATTGGTACAGGTTATGTTGGCTTGGTAAGTGGAGTTTGTTTCTCCGATTTAGGTAATACAGTTTATTGCGTTGATAACGATATTAATAAAATAAACTCTTTAAATAAAGGATTGGTCCCAATATACGAACCAGGTTTAGAAGAAATTTTAAAAAAAAATTACAAACAAAAAAGATTAATTTTTACAACAGATCTTAATAAAGCAGTATCTAATTCAGACTTAATTTTTATTTGTGTAGGGACACCAACTAAAAAAAATAGTAACTCAGCTGATTTAAAATATGTATTTAATGTTGCTCATAAGTTAAAAAAAATAATTAATAAATATAAAATTGTTATAACAAAATCTACAGTACCAGTAACAACTGGAGATAAAATTGAACAAATTTTGAAAAATTTAAAAAATAAAAAATTAATTGATATTGTATCTAATCCAGAATTTTTAAGAGAAGGTGAAGCTATAAGAGATTTTATTTATCCTGATCGTGTAATCATTGGAACTGATAGTAAAAAAGCAAACAAAATCCTTAAGTCGCTTTATATGCCAATAATTAAAAAAACAAGTCGATATATCAATACTTCACGTAGAGGAGCTGAATTGATTAAATACGCTTCAAACTCTTTTTTGGCAACTAAGATTTCATTTATCAATGAAATTGCGAATTTGTGCGAGCAAACAGATGTAGATGTCAAAGATGTATCTTTAGGCATGGGTTTAGATCAACGTATTGGTGATAGATTTTTAAGAGCAGGACCTTCATATGGTGGATCATGTTTTCCCAAAGATACACGTGCTTTAATTGACATAGGACAAAAATTTAAAACAAATATGTCAATTGTAAAAAGTGTAGTAAATTCTAATAGTTCAAGACAGCTTTTGTTAATTGAAAAAGTAAAATCAATCTTAAATCATAAATTAAGAAATAAAAAAATTGCTTTCCTAGGTGTTACCTTTAAACCTAACACTGATGATATGCGTGAGGCTTCAAGTATACCGATGATTAATTATTTTAATAAAAAAAATTGTAAAATTACCTACTATGATCCATCAGGTGAAAAGGATGAATTTAGAAATTTAAAAAATGTAAAATACTCAAATAATTCTAGTAAAGCGTGTCATAATGCAGATCTAATTATCCTGCATACTGAATGGAATGATTTTAAATTATTAAATTTTAGAAAATTAGTAAAAAAGAATAACTTTAAAGTTTTTGATATGAGAAATATTTATTCTCCATCAAAAATGAGGAAGTTAAATATAAAATATTTTGGTATTGGAAGATAATTACTTCAATTCAAATATTGCATCAACTTCCACAGACACTCCAAGAGGTAAACTGTTTGTACTTACAGCTGCTCTAGTGTGCATTCCAGCCTCACCAAAAACTGAAGCAATTAAATCAGATGCACCGTTAACTACTTTTGGTTGTTCAACAAAGTTATCTGTTGAATTAACAAATCCTGTCAATTTAATACACGATTTAATCTTTGAAAGATCCCCACCACAGGCTACTTTCGCTT
>CACGHF010000047.1 GCA_902572775.1 uncultured Pelagibacteraceae bacterium | reverse complement strand
TCTGTCTTACTAATTGAAGCAATTTACTTTTATAACTTCACCACACCAGAATTTAATGTCAATGTTTGTCAATTACCTTTTTGGTCTTTAACAGTTTATTATTCTTGGAAAATATACAGCAGTAAAGAAATAAAGTTTTTAGATTGTTTTTTAGTAGGTCTTTTTGCTGCTTTTGGTTTTTTATCAAAATATCTATTTATTTATCTTTTGGTTTCAATTGACCTTTTATTTATTTATTTAATTTTTTTTAAAAAGGAGAGAAAATTTGATTTTAAATATCTCATTACTATTGAAGTTTTTTTGGTAATTTTGGTTCCACATTTTATTTGGCTATATAATAATAATTTTATTACTATTACTTATGGATTGGCTAGAACTGGTTTAGAACAATCTATTTTATTAGATCACATTAAATTTCCATTAATCTTTTTGTTAAAACAAATAGGCATATTAATTCCATTTTTTATTTTAATTTGGTTACTAGTAAAAAAAATTAATTTAAAAATTAATTTTAAAGATAAAAATTTACTTTTTTTAATAGCTATTAATATTTTGCCAATTATTTTAATGTTTTTCACTTCATTAATCACTGGATCAAAAATTAGAACTATGTGGATGACACCATTCTATTTGTTTTTTGGCACATTTTTTGTTTACCTATTTCTAGCTCAAATTAATCTTAAAAAGTTAAAACCATTCATGATTGGATTTATTTTCTTTTTCTTTTTATCACCTGTGCTTTACGCTTATATCTCGATTTCAAAAGATAATAAGAGAACTGATTATCCAGGTAAGGAAATTGCTGTTAAAACGCAATATGCATGGGATCAACAATTCAGTTCATCAATTAATGTCGTTCTAGGTGATGAATGGAATGCTGGAAACTTATCTTATCATTTAAAATCTCGACCAGTTTGGGAGGGTTTTGTTGAAAGAGAAAAACTTGATCAATTGAAAGATTATATGTGTCTTGATAATATTTGTGTAGGATCAAGATAGATGAAATACATAATTTTAATTCCAATCTATAACGATAGAGAGTCTTTAAAGTTACTGGTAGAAAATATTAATTCTGAAATTAAAAATTTAAATCATGATATATCAATAGTCGTTATAAATGATTCTTCTTCTCAACAGATTATTGATAATTATCCGAATATTGAAAATATTAGTTCTCTAGAAATTATAAATATGAAAGAAAACAGAGGACACGCAAGATGTATTGCATCTGGTTTAAAATATATCTTTGAAAAAAAAGAATTCGATTTTGTTATCCCAATGGATGGAGATGGAGAGGATAGACCTGAAGAAATCAAAAATTTTATTGAGCTTTCTAAAGAGGCTGGTGATAGATCTATTATAGGCGAAAGAGTAAAGAGATCAGAAGGTTTATTTTTCAAATTATGCTATCAATTTCATAAATTTTTAACTTTAGCTTTTACAGGACATTCAATTAAATTTGGAAATTTTACTTGTTTATCAAAAGTAACAGTAAAAAAAATGTTAGAAGAAAAAGCAACATGGAACAGTTTTTCAGGATCGTTAAAAAAAATTGAGAAAGACTTAATATCTTCACCTTCAATCAGAGGAAAAAGATATTTCGGTCCATCACAAATGAGTTTCTTTAATTTGTTAAAACACTCTCTTTCTATTATTAGTGTTTTTAGAAAAACTGTTTTAATTCGTTCAGCTTTATTTATTATTTTTTATATATTACTTATCAAAAGTTACGCCTCAATAGTTACATCGCTGCCTTTAATATTATTACTGATTATGATTTATTCAATTTCAAGTTTAACTTTAAGAGAAAATATTGAGGAATTTAACAATTGTTTGACAAATATTCTCGATATAGAAAAAGTTAAATAATTTTACTTATTTTGTTCTTAATAAGTTATAAAATCTAGTAATGAAAAGCTTTTTTAGAAAAGTTGCCTTTGGAATTAGTCCAAATGAAGAAGTTCCCTCTGATCCACTTAATTGGGCTCTAAAACAATTAGATGATATTCCACAGTTATCCTGGACAGGAAAAATATACTCAGAAAAAGAGTTAAGAGGTCGTTATAGAGACTGGGTGTATGGTGACCGAAAAGTTTTAAGAAAAAAATATAAAAATAACAAAACTCTTTATAAAACTCACAAAGATAAATTACGTCATGATACAGGTCAAAGATTCTGGGAGCCTTTAGAAATATCTATTAGACATAATGAGGGAATTAATAGCAATCACCCTGTGCTTGCAAAGCTATGGATGTTTTGGGGAAACTTCTTTGCCATTAGTGATAAAGATTTTTTAGCTCATTATTCAACAGGTGCTTACCAAAGAGAAGTTATCCGGCCAAATTTAAACCAAACATTTGAAAAAATGGTTTACGATGTAACAACTTCATGGGCAATGATTCATCATTTAGATAACAGTGAAAGTGCTGGACCAAAAAGTATTACAGCTAGTGAAAAGTGGAGAAGAGAAAAAAAAGAACCAGCAACCATAAATGAAAATCATGCTAGAGAATTATTAGAGCTTCATACAGTTTCTCCTAAAGCTGGCTATACACAAGAAGATGTAATTCAGCTTGCATATATAATGACAGGCTGGCAGCACCGATATAGTAAAAAAAATTTAGAAACCGGAAATGTTTGGTTTAACTCAGAATATCATCAAAGAGGTAAAAAAAACGTTTTAGGCAAAGAATATAAAAAAGGTAAAAAAGCATTAGCCGTTGTTATAAAAGATTTAGTTAATCATCCAAACTGTAGAGATTTCGTTGCAGAAAGACTTTGTAGATACTTAATTACAGATGAACCAACTAAAGAGATGAAACAACCAATTATTGATGCATTTAAAAAATCAGATGGATTTATTCCTGAAATTCATAAAACTGCAATTAAAGTTGCTTTTGAATATAATGATAAATACAAAAAATTTCAGACACCTGAAAACTGGTTAATTCAAGTTGCAAAAATTGCAGATTTAAATTGGCCACCTTCGCCGGATGTAATGGATAAATACGAGCTAGGTCAAAGACCATTTGATTCACAACAAGAACCTAAGTGGATATTAGAAAATATTGGTCACCATCCTTATAGAGCAAAGCAACCAAATGGTTGGTCAGATCATTCTGATGATTGGATTTCACCAGAATTATTAATTAGAAGACTAGTTTATGCAAAAGCAAGCCATAATTTTGCTAAGATGGAAAATAATAAAAATGCATCATATTATGAAGAAATGGTAGAAAAAAATTTTGACAACCCAAGTAAAATAATGAAATACATAAATCAAAAAAATAGGTCTGTTGAAAAACATACTTTACTTTTTAACCACCCGGAGTTTTTAAAAGCATGAAGATATCAAGAAGAGATTTTTTAAAAACCACAGCTCTAACGTCTTTATATTTTGCTGGTTTTGGTGCTCATAGTTATGCAAATTCAGGCAAAA
>CACGHF010000046.1 GCA_902572775.1 uncultured Pelagibacteraceae bacterium | reverse complement strand
TACCAGTAGTACCTGCTAAAAATTCAGCTGCAACTAAAGTTCCCCAACACATACCAACTGCAACTCTAATTCCTGTAAGGATTTCAGGAAGTGAATTCGGGAAAATTACATGTCTTAAAATTTGTTTTTTAGTAGCTCCTAATGAGTGGGCTGCATGGATTTTTGAAAGTTGTGTTCCAGATGCACCAGCTCTTGCAGAAATAATCATTATTGATAAAGAGACCATAAATAATAGAAATACTTTTCCTGAGTTATCAATTCCAAGTACTGAAATAATCAAAGGTGCCCATGCTAAAGGAGGGACCGGTCGATAAAGTTCAATTAGTGGATCAAAGAAACCTTTGGCAAATCTGTTTAGACCCATAAATAATCCTAGAGGTACACCAATTATGATACCAAAGATTAGTCCTAAAAATACTCTCATAAAAGAGTCCCAGATATGTCCGTATGGAACAGGCACTTTAAATAATTTAAAGTCACCTGTAACAAATTTTAGTACATTGCTTTTAAAGTTTTCTTTTACAATTCCATCTTTAGTATGTACTGGATATTCACCAGGCAATATATCCGCTATCCAATCTGGTAAAATAAAGCCTATCATTTTACTAACATCAACCATCTCAATCCATAAAAGAGGAATATTTTTGTAACCAACACTTGGTTTTGACATCAGTATAAATTTATTAAAAGTATCAGATGGTTTTGGTAGCCATCTTCCCGAACCCTGTTCCGAACACGTTGGTCCACTTGCTACAATTGTTCCAGCTGGGAATAAAAGGATATCAATTAATCTTAATCCGCCTTGCTCTTTATTTTGCAATTCATCAAACTCAATTATTGCTGCTTGCATTTCATTTAATGCATTAGGAGGGTAGATACTTGCAAACTCTATTCTTCTTGCAATTTTAACAATATTTTTTGCATAATCTGATGATATTTCTTCATTATCATCTAAACCTTTTCTGTAAGCTTTAATGTCATCCTTAAGTTGTTTAATTGAGCTTTTGAACTGTGGGTTGTGATTTTTTAATTTGAAAAATTTGTCGTCAATTTTTTTTAGTTCTGCTGCAGCTGCATGAAATTTTAAGCCTTTATTAGTTTGTGGTGCAGTTGGTATTTCAATAGTATTTTCTATAGAACCACTCCCAGAATCTATTGTTGTAATTCCCCAACCACCTTGTTCATCAATAAGTTTTTGTCTTTCAGTTTTCTGAGCATCTGTTTCAAAAGGATAATCTTTCTTTTGGAAATTAGAACTTAAAAGTTTTATTTCTCCTGTCATTTCCTTAAGTTTAATTTTGGTATCCATTTCCATTAACTCTTCACTGGTTAAGAAAGGAATTAATTTAGAAGTTCTATCAATGTAGCTAACAAGGATTGTTTTTTGTTGATCATTTAGATTTGGAGATGCTTTTATTTCATTTGCAATTTTTACAAGATTTTTATTTTCAATTTTAATAATAGATGTGCTTTTGAATTCTCTTTCCTCAATAGGGAATTGGTACTTTAAACCTAATAATGACTCATTAATTTTAGCAACTTGACATAATTCATTTGCTGATTTTGGATAAAAGCCTTTTGCGATATCCCATGAATAATAAAGCCACAACATGAGAATTGCACTTGTGCCAACTATTACCCAATGTGTTCCACCTTTTGCTCTTTCTGGATTACCAAATACAGCATCAACTTTTTCAGTTCTAATTAATCTTCTCCCGTAAAGAATACAGCCAATAACAGATACGATAATTAATATTGTTACAAATTGGGTCAACATTAATTATCTTTCCCCATTATTTCTTCTTCCATATTCCAAATCATGGATAAAATTTCTTCTCTCGTCGATGAAAATTCTTTATTTTTTTTAATTTCTCTTAAATCTTGTGTAAGACCCATTTCAGCAAATGGAAGATTATACTCTTTATGTATACGCCCTGGTCTTGGCGCCATTACATATAATCTTTCTCCAAGTAACAATGCTTCTTCAACAGAGTGAGTAATTAAGATAATAGTTTTTCCTGTTTCTTTCCAAATCTTTAAAACTAAAGACTGCATCTTTTCTCTTGTTAATGCGTCTAACGCACCTAATGGCTCATCCATTAAAATTAAATCTGGATCATTTATTAAACATCTTGCAAGAGCAACCCTTTGCTGCATACCACCTGATAATTGATAAGTTGGCGTGTTACCAAAACCTTTAAGTCCAACTATATCTAACCACTCATCAACTTTCTTAGCTGTAACTTCAGGATCTTCTTTTTTCATTCTAAGCCCAAAATTTACATTCTCAGCTACTGTTAACCATTCAAACAAAGCACCTTGTTGAAAAACCATTCCCCTTTCAACGCCAGGTCCATCAATTTCATTATTATTAAGAGTTATTTTTCCTGATGTAGGTCTTAAAAATCCAGCAGTAATATTTAATAAAGTTGTTTTTCCGCAACCAGAGGGACCAAGAACTGTAAGCAATTCTCCTTTTTTTAAAGTAAAGCTTACATCTTTTAAAGCGTGCACTGTTTCTCCTTTGGGAGTTTTAAAGATCATGTTTAGATTTTGTGAAACCAGATCACTCATAAGTGCCTTATAATAGAAATTTTATAAAAAAAATAGGCACCAATTATAAAATCAGTGCCTATTTAAAAATTTTTAAACCCTTAAAATTATAAAGGTAAGAAACTTGTATCCACAGCTCCTCCTGGAGTTCCCATTCCTTTTAGGAAACCATCAAGATTACCACTTTCCATAGATGCTTTTGTTTCTTCTGGAGTTAAGAATTTGAAACCACTTAAAGTGTCTTTCATATCTGCAACTGTCATTTCAGAAGCTTTAGCCATCGAATTCATATCAGCTTTACCAGCTTTGTATCTAGCATTAGCTTCATGAGTAACTTCGATGAAAGTTCTTAACATACCTGGATTTTCTTTCATGAATTTATCTGTAACAGAAGTGATATCTATACCTAAGATACCAGCTGCTCTAGCTTCATCTACAGTTAAAAGTCTTGATCCAACTGCAGTTGCTGCTTTGATAGAATTACCACCAAATAAACATGCCATCACAACATCACCGCTTACTAATGCAGCAGCACCTTCTTCTGGGTCCATTTGAATAATGTCCATTTTACTTCTGTCAGCACCAACTACTTTCATACTTTCATCAAAAACGTATTCAGCCATTGTTCCTAGTGGAACAGCAACTTTTTTACCTTCTAATTCAGTAGCGTTTGCTTTTGTAATTCCAGAGGCGTTAGATGTAACACACGTAGTTCCACCCATTCCGTATTCCATAGCAATATCAACTAATTTGATAGGTGCATTAGATTTTACAGCATTTATAAAAGGTACTAATCCTTGAGAGTAAGAAATATCAATATCTCCTGCTAACATTGCATCAGTCATTGCTCCACCATTGGTGAAATTTGTCCATTTAACTGGGACACCAAGAGCTTTAGCAAAATTCTTTTTCTGCATGTCTTCTAAATTTGGGCTTGGCCATTCTAGAAAGTATGCAACTCTAACTTCATTTGCAGCTGAATTAGCAACCGAAATTGATAGGTTAAGTGCAAAAATAGATCCTAGAATAAAACTTAATATTTTTTTCATTTATTCCCCTATGTTTAATTAATTAAATTATGGATATTTAAATTCAAAT
>CACGHF010000045.1 GCA_902572775.1 uncultured Pelagibacteraceae bacterium | reverse complement strand
CCTTATTTTTTATTTTTATTCTGATAAGAGATTCTTTAGCTATACCAAAAATTTTATTTTTAGATAATTGCTGAATATTATTATTTATTGCAATAAGATACTGAGTTTCTTTGAAAATATCTACGGTTGTAATTATTTCATTGTCTACTTTAACAAGTATTTTATTTTCAATTGAGTTAGCATTAAAATTAAAAAATATTATAAATGTTATAATAAAAATAAATTTTATTTTATTCATTATTAATTTCTATAAAGATCTTGGTCTATTTCTTGTTCATATGTGGTTAAAGGATAGAAAGTTACAGTTAATAGCAGGTCTTCTTTTGGCTTAAGGTCTCTATCTTCATAGTAGGTTTTTTTGTATTTGAAACCTGCTGTTAAACAGTCATTTTTATATTCATACAACAAATCATAATATTCTGTTAAATTAATAGTTCTGTTTCTTCTAGTATTAAATGATAAAAAATTATTTTCATCAATTTTGTATTCAAAATAATTTTCTAGAGAGTTCGAGTTTCCCACTATATTATTTTGTTCTATAAATTTAATACTTGTTTTGAAACTATTATATGAAAATTCCGAAGTAATAGAGTTTTTATTGAAAGTATTAAAGTCGTTATCAAGTGTAAAACTATAATCTAAACTAAAATTGTTTGACTGATTATAAGTTATAGATCCAAATATATTTGAGTTTTTGTTATTTATTGTACTAGATTCAGGAATAAAGTTTTCTTTTTTATCTCGATAAACTGTTGCTATTTTTGTCTCAAAATATTTATTTATGTCTTCTAATGCCGTTCTTTTATAGTTTATTCCCAAAGTAAGTGATTTTCCTTCTTCAAAAGAATCACTTATACCAAGCCTATTAATACTAAATATATTATCTGCATTAATTAATCTTTTTGTATTTTTATAATCCTTCATATCACCAGGGTTCCATCTAAATGAAATTTTTGGTTCAATAAGATGTTCAAAACTCTCATTTTTTTTACCTAATGGAAGACTAGTGTTTATTTCCGTAATATTCATAAGTTCACTTTGAACACTAGATTTGTATTTATCGTTATTTTTAGCAACAGTATTTAAATTTTTGAAATAAATATTTAAATTATTTTTAAATCCATAATTATATGAAATATTATCAATTATTTTAAAATTAATATTATTTGTAACATTAGTCTCCAAATTATTAGTTTCAATCAGATTGTTACTGCCGCTTGATGAAAATTCTAACATACCTAATTTTTCAATATCAATTAATCTAGAAAAGTTATAATAAGGCAAAATATATTCATATCTATCACTAGACTTTTCTTCCTGTAAATTCTCATAAATGTTTAAACCCATATCAAAATTATAATTTTCATGATCTAAAAGTAATTTCATTCCTGTATTCAATTTATTTGGATTTGAAGGTTTAATTTCAGTTTCCATCAAATTAGTATCAAATACTTTTAAATAAGTGTCATTACTTACTTTTTCTAAAAAGAAATTCATTTTACTAGATTGAAAATTTGATAAATCAAGATCAAGGTCATATTTGGTAAATATATGACTGATAGTATTTTTATTATTTGATAAGGAGGATTTATATCCAGTTGTAAGACTGAAATCAGTAACTAAAGATGAATTTTTATTTTCAGATCTGTATTCATTTTGAAACATGAACATATCACCCTCAAAAATAGTTGGTTTAAAGGTGAAGTCTTTACTCTCAGAAATTACATAAAAGTAAGGTAAATATAATGATGAACCAAGTATTTCAGAATTATTTAACTGTGGTTTTAAAAACCCAGTTTGTCTTTCAACCGAAGGATCAGGATGAAAAAATTTTGGAAAATACATAACCGGTTTATCATAAACATTAAGCACAGCGTGATCATATATTAATTGTTTTTTATTTTTATCGTGAGTAATTTTCTTGGCTTTAATACTCCAAGGAGGGCATTTACCATCTCTTTTTTTACAACTTGTGAAAACTCCTTTGTTTACAGTAGTTATATTGTTTTTTGAATTTGAAGAAATTCCTTTGAGTCTAGGATCGTTCTCTTCATTATCAAAACTATCCTTTTTTATTTGTATTTCTGTTTGACCGGCTAAAAAACTATCATTTTTTAAATCAAAAATACCATCAGCAAATTTTAAATTATCACTCTTACCCAAAGGAACACTGCTATTTGAAACAATAAATAAATTTTTTGCTTTTAAAATCTCGCTTTGGATATTGTATTCAAATTCATCAATTTCGTATAATTTAGAATTTTTATCTACAATTTTTGTTTTTTCTTTTGAGCTCAATACATCTTCGCTTCTTATAAGTTCAACATCTGAAGAATAAAAATTATACTTTGATCCAATAACGGCTTCAGTTTTTCCTTTAGTTAAAATATGCTCAGTATTTCTTAAATAATTAATTTCATCTGTGAATACCTTGTAATTTTTAATTTTGTCATTGATCTCCACATTTCCTTCAGCATTTAAAATATTTAATATTTTGTTATATTTCATTTTACTTGAATTAATTGACAATTCATCATTTACAAATCTTGAATTTTTTTCTGAAACAAATATTTCTTTATTTTTATAATATATTACTGAACTTGAAAAAATTTTCGCATTTTTGTTAATATCTTCAATTATTACATTATCAATTAATTTGAGTGTATTTGATAATTTTTCGTAAACAAATTCGTCTGCTTTTATTATAATATTTTCATCTTGTTTAATAAATCTAGAGGCTTTTTTTGAAATAAAAATTTCTTGATTTTTAAAATACATAGCTTCTTCTGAAAAAATTTTTAAATCTTGATCAATATCATCAATTAAAATGTTACCTATTAGCTTAAGTGTATTTAAAGATTTATCGTAAATAAACTCATCAGCTTCAATCTTAATATTATTATCAGTTCTAATTACTCCTCTTTTTTTTCCGATGAATTTATTTCCTTCTTCAATAATTTCTATTTCTGTTACATCAAAATTGAATTGATCAGTAGGATAAATCGGAGAAATATAAGTTAGACTTAGTATTAGACTTAAAAAATATAATTTAAATTTATTTTTCATTTATCTTTAGCAGTCCAATAAAATTGATTACAAACAACACAAGTAAAGGCATCCATATTGAAATTAATACTGGCATTTTTTCTGTGTTACCCATTATCACAAAAAAATTATTCATGTAATATATAATTACAGATGCAAATAGTCCTAGAGCTAATTTAAGAGTCGTGTTGTTTAATTTTTTTGTATTGAACATTAGAATTGCAGCAAGAATAGTCATTAAAGTAAAATAAAATGGAAAAGAAGCTATTCTTTGAATCTGTACATCTACTTCTGTTGTAGAGTAACTCAATGATTTATAATTTTTTCTCAGTTCAAATAACTCAATTAATGATAAAGAAGATAAATTCGAAAATAAACTTTGAATTTTCTTATAATCAAAATTAGAGTTAAAATTAAATTTATCTTTTTTAAGAACATTACCATTTTTTTCATAAATACTTGCATTATGAATAGTCCATAATTTCTTTTGGACATCAACTTTTTCACTTTTAATATTTCTTTTAACTTCAAAATTTTCATCAAATTCTGTTATAAAAACGTTAAAAAGTAAATTTTGGTCAATTTTTGAGGCATTAATTATATTAACTTTATTTTCAATAATATCTTTAATCCACAAACCATTATTAGTAATGACAGCCAGGTATTTCCCATCAAGAGTATATTTAATTTTCTGTTCTAAATAAAAATTTTTAAGATTTGATGATAAATTGTAAAAAAAAGTAATCAAAAGGATTCCAAAAGTAAAACTGACTATACTTAATATTAACATTATTTTCGAATTCTTTAATCCTGAGTATTTGAAAATTTGTATTTGATTATTATTTAGCAAGTTCACAAAAAAAACTTGAGTTGTTAATAAAAAAACAAAAGGAAACATTTCAAATAAAAGTGATGGAGTGTTTAACAAAGAGACAAATATTGGAT
>CACGHF010000044.1 GCA_902572775.1 uncultured Pelagibacteraceae bacterium | reverse complement strand
TGCAGGATCTGATTCATCTGGTGGAGCAGGTATTCAAGCTGATATAAAAACTGTTACCGCTCTAGGTTCTTATGCTATGACAGCAATAACAGCAGTTACTTCTCAAAATACCACAGGTGTAAAATCAATTGTTGGAATTAACCCAAAAGAAATTTTTAATCAAATTATTTATAGTTGCAAAGATATAAGACCTGATGCAATAAAAATTGGTATGCTACATTCTTCAGAGGTTATTAGAATGGTACTGAAAGCTCTGGATGTAATTAAAGTTAAAAAAATCGTATTAGATCCAGTTATGGTTGCTAAAGGAGGGGCTAAACTTATAGATAGTAAAGCTATTCAATTATTAAAATTAAAATTAATTAAAAAAGTATCACTTATTACCCCCAATATCCCAGAGGCAGAGATTTTGACTAAAACAATAATTATAACAAAAGAGGATATGATTTTTGCTGCTAATAAACTTATAGGATTAGGAGCCAAAAATGTACTTATAAAAGGTGGTCATTTAAAACATAAAAATGTAATAGATATTTTAATAAACAAAAAAGACATAAAAATCTTCAAAAGCGAGCGTTACAAAACAAAGAATACCCATGGCACAGGTTGTACATTATCTAGCTCAGTTACAACTTTTTTATCATGTGGAAAAACAGTAAAGAAATCTTGTGAGCTAGGAATTAAGTATGTAAATTCTGCAATTAAATCAAACCCGAAATTTGGAAAAGGTCATGGCCCAATTAATCATCTCACTTCCTTAAAAGTAAACAGAAAATTTAAATAATGAAAAATATAGTCGTTGTTGGATCTCAATGGGGTGACGAAGGTAAAGGAAAAATTGTTGATTGGTTATCTGAACAGGCTGATGTAGTAATTAGATTCCAAGGAGGTCACAATGCTGGTCATACTTTAGTGATTGATGGTGTTACTTATAAATTGAGATTATTGCCATCTGGAATAGTTAGAAAAGGCAAAATATCAATTATTGGCAATGGAGTTGTCGTAGATCCATGGGCTTTATTAGAAGAAATAGAAGAAATAAAATCTAAAGGTGTAGAAGTAAATGTAAATAATTTTATTATTTCGGAGTCCGCAAATTTAATTTTGCCTTTTCATAGAGAAATGGATGAGATTAGAGAGGATGCAGCAGGAAAAAGCAAAATAGGAACTACAAGACGTGGAATTGGACCAGCATATGAAGATAAAGTTGGAAGAAGATCTATAAGAGTTATGGATCTAAGATCTGAAAAAAATTTAGATCAAAGACTCGACTCTGTACTGGTTCATCATAATGCAATTAGAAAAGGCCTAGGAAAAAAAATTTTTGAAAAAGATCAGCTTAAATCTGATTTGCTTAAAATAGCACCCAAAATATTAGAATTTTCTCAGCCAGTTTGGCTAAAGATTGATCAATTTAAAAAACAAAAAAAGAGAATTTTATTCGAAGGAGCCCAAGGTATTTTACTTGACGTAGATCATGGAACTTATCCTTTTGTAACTTCATCTAATACTGTTGCCTCTAGCGCAGCTACAGGAACTGGTTGTGGCCCTAATTCGATTAATTATGTTCTTGGAATTACAAAAGCTTATACGACAAGAGTTGGGGAAGGTCCTTTTCCTACAGAGCTAACAGATGATGTTGGTGAACTTTTAGGAACACGTGGAAAAGAATTTGGAACTGTTACAAGTAGAAAAAGAAGATGTGGATGGTTTGATGGTGTTTTGGTAAGGCAAACTATTAAAGTTTCAGGGATTGATGGTATCGCTTTAACAAAATTAGATGTACTTGATGAATTAGATGAAATTAAAATGTGTGTTGCTTATGAGCTTGATGGTAAAAGATTAGATTATTTACCTGCTGCTGTAGAGGATCAAATAAAAATAAAACCAATTTATGAAACTTTTCCAGGTTGGAAAGCTTCTACAAATGGAGTTAAAAATCTGGACTCGTTACCTGAAAATGCAAAAAAATATATTTTTGCTGTTGAAGATTTTATTGGTGCAAAAGTGTCAAGTATCTCAACAAGTCCAGAAAGAGATGATACTATTTTAATTGAAAACCCTTTTGAAGTTTAGTTTACGGGTAAAAGATTTTTTGATTTAGCTAATAGAAGCATGTGCTTTTGGAGTTTTTCAAATGCTTTATTTTCTATTTGTCTAACTCTTTCTCTGCTGATTTTATATTTTTTACTTAAATCTTCTAATGTAGTTGGGTCATCATTTAGTCTTCTTGAGTATAAAATTTCTCTTTCTCTATTGTTAAGAACTTTAATAGAGTCTTTTAATAAATCTCTTCTTTGTTCCATTTCCTCGTGGTGAGCAAATTTTAAGTCATGATCAAGTTCTTTATCAACCAACCAGTCTTGCCATTCATCACCATCTTCGCCAACTTGAGCATTTAGCGAGAACTCCTTTCCAGAAAGTCTTCTATTCATTGAAACGACTTCTTCTTTACTTACATCGAGCTTATTAGCTATATGATCAACGTGTTCATCTCTTAAATCACCTTCAGTTTCAGGAGAAATTTGATTTTTTATTTTCTTTAGATTAAAAAATAATTTTTTTTGAGCAGTAGTAGTTCCAATTTTGACAAGACTCCAAGATCTTAAAATATATTCTTGAATAGAGGCCTTAATCCACCACATTGCATATGTTGCTAATCTAAAACCTTTTTCTGGTTCAAATTTCTTAACAGCTTGCATAAGACCTACATTTCCCTCTGAGATCATTTCATTAATAGGCAATCCATATCCTTTGTAGCCCATAGCAATCTTTGCAACTAATCTTAAGTGACTAGTGACTAGTTTTTCTGCAGCTTTAATATTACCAGTCGTTTTCCAGTTTTTTGCTAGCATATATTCCTCTTCTGCAGCTAACATCGGAAATTTTTTAATCTGCTCTAAATATGCAGATAGTCCACCTTCATTAGAAAGGGTGGGCAGATTGTTGCTCATTGTTGTGCTCATAGCAATGTTTATTTAATTAATTATACCTAATTTTCAATAATTTATTCTTCAGTGTTTCTAAGCATTTTTAGAATATTATTTAGATCTTGTGGCAAAAGTGAGGAAAAAATCATCTCTTTATTGGTACGTGGATGTATAAATCCTAAAGTTTTTGCATGCAGGAATTGCCTATTTAATTTAGTAATTGAATTTTGGATATTTAAATCAATATTTTTTAATTTTTTATATTTTTTTTTATATTTATCATCTCCAACTAGACTATTGCCTTTGTAATTCATATGAACTCTTATCTGATGTGTTCTTCCTGTTTCTAATTTACATTCAACTAAACTTAAAGTCGGTGTTTTTTGATTTTCAAAAATTTCAAGTGTTTTATAATTTGTTATAGCTTTCTTACCTTTAGAACTACTAACTTCCATAAGTTGTCTATTTTTTGAACTACGAGTAATAAATGTTTCAATTCTTCCTGAAGATGGTCTTAATTTTCCCCATATTAAAAGTTGGTACTTTCTTGTAATTGTATGATCACTAAATTGTTTTGATAAATTTTCATGGGTTTCATTATTTTTTGCAATTACAACTAAACCAGATGTGTTTTTATCAATTCTATGAACAATACCAGGTCTTAACTCATCACCTATATTTGATAAAGAATCTTTATCATAATGCATCAATGCATTAACAATTGTTTTATCATAATTTCCAGCACCTGGGTGCATAATTATACCAGATGGTTTATCAATAATTAACAAATCCTCGTCCTCATAAATTATTTTTAATTTGAAATTATATGGTTTAAGTGAAGTAACTTTTGGGTCTGGTATTTTAAGACTTAATTTATCACCCGGATTTACTTTTTTAGATGGATTATTAACAATTACTCCATTTATTTTTAATTTCTCGTTAATAATTAGATTTTTTATTCTATTTCTACTTAAAGATTTTTCTTTGTTATTTAAAATAATATCAATTCTTTGATTATTTTCCTCGCTATTAACTAAAAAATTAATAACTTTAGACATTCTTAAATTTTTTAAATATTTTTAATATTAAATAATAGAGTATAAATATAATTGTAAGAATAAAACTCATTAAGGAAATATAATTAAATATTTTCTGAGAAGTGCTTAAATTAAAATCAAATTTTTCATATTTTAAAAATTTTTCTAAATTTTGTATTTGGTTTTTTTTAAATAAATCTCCTGGAGTACAATTATTTTCTTCTGGAAAAACAAAACAACTTGGATTAAAAAAATTTGTTTCGTTATTTTTAACTAGTTTGGGGTCTCCC
>CACGHF010000043.1 GCA_902572775.1 uncultured Pelagibacteraceae bacterium | reverse complement strand
TGCGCGAATTTATTTAAATAATAAAGCAACTTGTCTTTCAGTTTTAACAGAAGAAGATTATTTTTTAGGAAATTTAATTCACATAAGAAAAATAAAAGATAAAATAAATTTACCTATATTGTGTAAAGATTTTTTTATCGATAAATTTCAAATACCTTTAGCAAAAAGTTATGGTGCAGATGCTATTTTAATTATTTTGGCTGGGGTTTCAGATGATCTTGCGTCTGAATTATATGATGAGGCTTTGAAATATAATATGTCTGTTATAGTTGAAGTTCATACAGTAGAAGAAGCAAAAAAAGCATTAAATTTTAAAGATGCATTAATTGGAATAAACAATAGAAATTTAAAAACACTTAAAACTGATATAAATACAACTTATGATATTTATGATGTTGTAAAAAGTCACAATGGTCCTTTAATATCTGAAAGTGGAATTAAGAATAAAGAGGAACTACTAGAGCTAAACAACAAAACATCAATTAACACTTTTTTAATTGGTGAATCACTTTTAAAAAACTTAGATAAAAATTCTATCTTTTCAGTTTTATAGTCAAATAAAGGCCTATTTTACTAGTTTTTTTTAGTATTGTTAATTTAAAAGAACTTTTATAGAACATTCTTTGTACGATATTTGTTCTTATGCTAACAAAAAAACAAAAAAACCTACTTTTATTTATCAACAAGAAGTTGAGAAGCTCAGGTGTATCTCCTTCTTATGAGGAGATGAAACAATCTCTTAATTTAAAATCTAAATCAGGAATTCACAGATTAATTAGTGCTTTAGAAGAAAGAGGTTTTATAAAAAGATTAGCTCACAAAGCAAGAGCTTTAGAGGTAATTAAATTACCAGAAACAGCTTCTGCCAATGATATTTATAATAGCTTTTCACCTAGTGTGATTAAAGGTGGATTAGATGAAGAACAAACTAATTCTGATGAAGTGGAAGTACCAGTTCTTGGAAAAATTGCTGCAGGAACACCTGTTGAAGCAATACAAAATGAGGTTTCTAGAATTCCACTACCTAATAATTTAGAAAAAAATGGAGATTACTTTGGATTAAAAGTTCAAGGTGATTCAATGATAGATGCAGGTATTCATGAAGGGGATACTGTTATTATTAAAAGGACAGATACCGCTGACAATGGTAAAATTGTCGTTGCATTAATTGATGAGCATGAAGCAATGTTAAAAAGAATTCGAAAAAAAGGTAAAGTTGTAGCCCTTGAAAGTGCTAATAGAAACTATGAAACTAAGATTTTTGGACCTGATAGAGTAAAAGTTCAAGGAGTTTTAGTATCTTTATATAGAAACTTCTAAAAAAATAGTCTAAACAACATTGATGTCTAAAGTAGCAACACGTTTTGCTCCATCTCCTACTGGAGCTCTTCACATTGGTGGAGTCAGAACTGCCTTATTTAATTGGTTGTTCTCTAAAAATCAAAAAGGAACTTTTCATTTAAGAATTGAAGATACCGATAAAGAAAGATCCAAAGAGGAACATAAAATACAAATTATTAATTCATTAAAGTGGATAGGAATTGAACATGATGGCGAAGAGTATATTCAATCAAAAAAAATAGAAGATCATATTAAAATTGCTAATGAATTATTACAAAAAGGGAATGCATATAAATGTTACTGCTCTGCTGAAGAGATAGAGGAGCAAAAAAAAAGAGCTAGGCAAAAAAAGATGCCATATATTTATAATAGAAAATGGAGAGACGCCGATGAAAAAGATGCTCCTAAAGATATTAAACCCGTAATTAGATTTAAAAGTAAAATAGAGGGAAATTCTAAACTTAATGATTTAGTTCAAGGAGATGTTGAAATTGAAAATAGTACAATAGAAGATTTTATAATTTTAAGAAACGATGGAACACCAACCTATAATCTTTCTGCAACTGTTGACGATCATCAAATGGGAATGACTCATATAATTAGAGGAGATGATCACAAAATAAATACTTTCAAACAAATACAAATATATCAAGCAATGGGTTGGGATGTTCCAGAATTTGCACATATTCCACTAATTCATACTATTGAAGGTAAAAAACTTTCAAAAAGAGATAATGCCTCAACTTTGGATGATTACTCAAAAATAGGAATAATGCCTGATGCATTAAGAAATTATTTACTTAGACTAGGATGGTCATATCAAGACAAAGAAATATTTACTCTAGAAGAGAGCATTGAACACTTTAATTTAGCAGGTATTGGAAAATCACCATCAAAACTAGATATGAGTAGAATATTATCAATGAATGAGCACTATATAAAAACAATCGATGAGAACGATCTTTATCAATGTCTATACGAATATTGTAAAATTTATAAAGAAGAAATTAAAAATGACAGAGAAACAAAAGTTAAATCCTCATTATCATTTTTAAAAAATAAGGCTAAAACATTAGAAGACATTTACAATAATTCAAAATTCATCATAAATGATGAAGTTAACTTCAATGAGGATGATATTAAATTAATAGATGATAAAGCCAAAAAAATTATTTCAGAATTTATTAAAGAATTATCATCTACTTCAAAAATAAATAAGGAGAATTTAGAGCCTATAGTAAATAATTTAATAAAAAAAAATGATACAAATTTTAAAGGTGTCGGTCAGCCTATACGAATTGGTTTGACAGGATCAAAATTTGGTCCTGGATTATATGATATAGTTATAGCTCTTGGCAAAGAAGAGGTTTTAAAAAGACTAGCTAAGATAGTTTCTTAAAACCAAACTAGCCTCTTCAGATGAAGAAGTTTTGGATCTAATTCCTTCTAATGTTTTTGAACAATCAGATAATTGTTTTTTGATAAGGTCAGGGTTTTTTAAAAGATAAATTACAGATCTATAAATTTCATCAGCATTACATTCACTTTGTAACAATTCAGGAATGACTTCACGATTATTGATAATATTAATTATATTTGCAAATTTAACATTAACTAACATTTTAAATATCATAAAATTTATAAAACTGAGTTTATAAATAATTATAGAAGGTATCTTTGAGCTTGAAATTTGCAGTGAAACTGTTCCAGATTTAGATACAGCAAAAACTGAATTAGATAAAATTTTAGATTTAATACCTTCATCTGAAACCACATCTACATTTTCAATATTAAATTTTTTAATTTCTGATAAAATTAAATTTTTATTTTCATCAGTTGCATGAAAGTAAAAATAAAAATCATTATGTCTTTTGTTCATTAGTTTAATAAAATCAATTAAAATATTTAATAATACGTCTGTTTCAGATTTTCTACTTCCAGGGAAAATTGATATAATTTTTTTATCTTTAGGGATTATATTTTCAACAATTTTTTTATTATCTTGATTATTCTCAATTAACGGGTGTCCAACAAAAGTATTTTTAATATTTTCTTCATCAAAATATTTTTTTTCAAAGTCAAATAATAGAAGAATATGATCGATATATTTTTTAATTTTTTTTACTCTATTTTTTCTCCATATCCAAACTTGTGGAGCTACATAATGAATTATTTTAATATTATTGTTAATTTTTTTAACTCTTTCGGCGACACGCATAGTAAAATCAGGGCTATCAACAGAAAATAATATATCAGGATTAAATTTTATTATTTCATTAACAGTATAGTTAATTTTATTTCTAATTTTAAATATATTTAATAGAATACTCGTAAAACCTAGATAAGTTATTTCATTTAAATTAAAAATAGAATTAATTCCTAATTTTTTTAAATGATTTCCACCAACAGATGAATATTCAATATTAGGATTTTGAGATTTTAACTTTGAAATAACCGTTGAAGCTAATTTATCTCCAGAAGGCTCACCTGTGAGTATGAATATTTTTTTCATATAATATTGATAAATATCTCGTTCTTATTAGCAAATTTAATGCATTTGATTTTATCTAAAAAAATATTCTTTTTAGATTGTAAAACAACGCCTCGTAATCCATACTTTTTAATATCTTTAAAAGTTTGTAGACCAACTGTTGGTAAGTCCATTCTTAAATCTTGTTTCTTTTTTGGGAGTTTTATTAAAATTCCATCTGAATTTCTCTTTAAATCTGATAACATTTTTTTTGTTCCCTCTCTTCCTTCTTTAGCTAAAATTTTACCATCTTTAACAACTATTGCCTGAACATGGTCTAAACTTTTTGTTTTATTAAAATAAGCTTTACCTTTTTTAATTGAATTAATATCTTGCTTATTTGGTTTAAATTTACTGTAATTTCCTCTCCTTAAAGATAATTCTGGATTAAAAAATACAGAGCTTATAACTTTAATTCCTTCATTGTTTAAAATTTTTATAATTGATTTAATTATAGCTGCATCACCTATTTTGGCTGCTCTTATTACACTTGGCATATAATAAATTCCTTTTAAATCTAATCTTAATGAAGAAAAATTTGGTTTTGAA
>CACGHF010000042.1 GCA_902572775.1 uncultured Pelagibacteraceae bacterium | reverse complement strand
AGGATATACATTTTGGGATTATATGAGAGGTGCATGGCAAAAAAATAACGGTATGAGGATTGATCATTTTTTAGTTTCAAATTCTATAATTGATCAAATTAAAGATATTAATATTAATAAAGATCCACGTGGAAGAGAAAAGCCTTCTGATCACACACCAATTGAGATTAATTTAGCTTAGAGATTTAATTTTATTTACTAATTCTTCGTTAATATTTCTTGGACCAGTATCCATTCTATTCTTGTGACGTCTTTCTCCAGGTAATCTTACTTCACCCATTGATTTCATTTTTTCAAAAAATTCCTCAGCATGTTTTTGCCAATTAGTACCTGAAGTTTTATCTGGGTTAATGGCTAGTATGAATTCACCGCCACTTGGAGGACCACCATCATTATTATCTTTGGCAGCAGTTTCAAAACTAAAATTATCTCCAACTAATGCGCCTGCCATTAATTCTACCATCATTGCAATTGCAGATCCTTTGTAACCACCAAAAGGTAATAAAACTCCACCATCAGCAATTTCTGCTGGATCAGTTGTTTCTTTACCATCTTTGGTCAAACCAGTTCCAAGTGGAACTTTATGCCCTTCTCTTTTAGCAACTTGAACTTCTCCCATAGCCATAGATGCTGTTGCCATATCATAAACTACTGGTGTTTTACCTGGACGTGGCCAAGCAAATGAAATTGGGTTTGTTCCAAATAATGGTTTTATTGCTCCTGCAGGTGCAACAGCAGGTTTGTAAGATGTACATGCAAATGCAACTAAACCATCTTCTGCTAATTTTTCTGTTTCAGGCCACATAGCAGCCATATGATGTGAATTATTTATTGCTAATACTGCAACACCATTTTCTTTTGCAGCTTTAGCTAATTCAGGCAATCCTTTATTTAAAACAACAGGTGCTAAACAATTATTTCCTTCAACTTTAATTACTGATGGAGATATTTTTTTTACTTCGGGTTTCCCTTTACCATTTATCTTTCCACCTTTAAGACCTGTTACATAAGCTGGTAATCTAAATAGACCATGTGATACAGAACCATCTCTTTCAGCATTTCTAATTAGGTCAGATAAAATTGATGCTGTTTCATCATCACAACCATTTGCCAAAAGTGTTTTTTTAGCTAGTTCAAATATTTCGTCTAAAGTTAAAGATACAGTGCTCATTATTTTGATTTACATTTTTTACATAAACCAAAAAATTCTAAATTATACTTGCTATATTTCATTCCAGAGTCATCTGAAAAATTAGATAAATATTTTGAAAGTTTTGAATTACTTATTTCTGATACATTTTCACAACTTTCGCAAATTGAAAAAGCTGTCGCTTTAGAAACCTGACAGCTGGAATTTTGACAAGCAATAAAGGCATTTCTGCTTTCAATCTTATGAATTTTTCCAATTTCAACCAACTTATCTAACGCTCTGTAAACTTGTAAAGGCGCTTTAATTCCTTTTTTTTGGACATTAAATAAAATTGAATAAGCTTTCATAGGTCCACCAGATTTATCAATAAGATCAAAAATGATTTTTTGATTTTTGGAAAGGTTATGTTCTTTTTGCATCTTTAAATTCTTATCAATTAGTTATCAGTTTTTCAATTTAATCGATTGTTTAATGTTAAGTAAAGATAATATAAATAAAATCAAAGAAGCCATTATAATTGAAGGCCCAGATGATGTATTAAATTCTAGAGATGAAAATAGTCCTAATAATACTGACAACAATCCACCAATTATTGAAAATAACACCATCTTTTGAGGGCTATCAGAAATATTTCTAGCCATAGCAGCTGGAATAATAAGCATACCTGTGATCAATAATAACCCTACCATTTTAATTGATATGGCTATTACAGCAGCCATAAGAATTGTAAAAATAGCTTTTGCTCTATCAGGGTTTAACCCTTCTGCTTCTGCTAATTCGTAATTAACTGTAGATGCAAACAATGGTTTCCAAATTAATTTTAGAACTAATAAAATTACTGCCCCACCAGTCCAGATGATTAATAAATCATCAGTTGTTACAGCTAATATATCACCAAACAAAAGTCCCATAATATCAAAACGAATAAAGGTTAAAAAACCTATTACTACTAATCCAACAGCTAAAGAAGAGTGAGCTAATAGACCAAGCAAAGCATCACCAGGTAAATTAGTTTTCTTCTGTAATTGAATTAAAATTAAAGCAATTAAAGAAGAAATAATAAATACTGAAAGAGCAATGTTTAATTCAAACGAGTAAGCTAAAGTAACACCTAGTAGAGCAGAGTGAGCTAATGTATCACCAAAGTAAGATAATCTTCTCCAAACAACAAAACAACCAAGAGGCCCAGTTACTAAAGCTATACCTAAGCCTGCAATTAGTGCTCTAATAAAAAAATCATCAAACATATTAATTTTTCTTTATTTCACCTTTGTCTGAATGAACATGATCATGTTTATGTTCATATACAGAAAGAATTTGAGATGCTTGTTCACCAAATAAGGTTTTATATTCATTGTTTTTAGCAACATCCATTGGTGATCCAGAGCAACATACGTGACCATTCAAACACACCACATGATCAGTTGCAGTCATAACTGTATGTAGATCATGAGAGATTAATAGAATTCCACAATTTAGTGTATCAGAAATTCTTTTTATTAATTCATACAAAGCAATCTCACCAGTATAATCAACTCCTTGAACAGGTTCATCAAGAACTAATAATTCAGGTTTTTTTGAAATAGCTCTTGCAATTAAAACTCTTTGAAATTCACCACCTGATAAATTTCCTAAATTTTTATTCTTAAGATGGATAACACCTGTTAATGTAAGTGCTTCATCAATTGCCTCTTCTTTAATATTTTCTGTTAGAAGCATAAAATCATAAACTCTTAAAGGTAAGGTCCAATCAATAGATATTTTTTGAGGAACATATCCAACTTTATTTGTGTATTTCTCAACACTTCCTTCTATGTTTTTGTAAATTCCCAATGCAATTTTTGCGGTAGTACTTTTTCCAGATCCATTAGGTCCAATAAGGGTAACAATCTTTCCTTTTTCAACTGTTAATGAAACTCCTTCCACTAGCCATTTATCATTTTGTTTACAACCAGCGTTATTTAATTTTACTAATGTACTATTTTCTGAGCTCATATATTGCTTGACTTATAAATGTTATATTATTACATAACGTTATATTATAACAACCAATTAAATTACTTATTATGAAAAATATTAAAAAAATACCACTTATATTCTCAATATTATCAATTCTAACATTCTTTACACCAGCAAATGCTGAAATAAAAGTAGTTGCTTCTATTAAACCAATTCATTCATTAGCTAGTTACTTAATGGATGGTATTGCTAAACCTGATTTAATAGTTGATGGATATGCATCCCCACACGGATTTGCAATGAAACCTTCACATGCAAAAATGCTTCAAAATGCAGATCTAATATTCTGGGTTGGTGAAGATTTAGAGAGTTTTTTAGAAAAACCATTGAGTTCAATTGCTAAGAAAGCAGAAAAAATTGAATTAATGGAAACTAAAGGATTACAGGTATTAAAATTTCGAGAGAGAAATATTTTTGACGAACATGATCATGATGATCACGGAAATGACGATCATGGGAAAAAAGAAGATGATCACGACGATCATGGACATGATGACCACGGTAAAAAGGAAGATGATCACGACCATGACGATCATGGAAAAAAAGAAGATGACCATGACCATGATGACCATGGTAAAAAAGAAGATGATCACGACCACGATCATGACGATCATGCTAAAAAAGAGGATGATCATGACGACCATGGACATGACGATCATGATGGACATGCGCATGGTGAATTTGATCCACACATTTGGTTGGACCCAATTAATGCAAAAGCTATGTTAAATGAAATGGCAGAACATTTAATTGAAAATGATCCTAAAAATGAGGCTAAATATAAAAGTAATTTAGCTAAAGCTTTACAAGAAATCGATAAACTTACAATTGATGTAATGACAGATTTAAGTAGCAGCGTTTCTTCAATTGTATTCCATGATGCTTATCAATATTTTGAGGAAAGATTTAATGTTAAAGTATTAGGTGCATTTACTGTTAATACAGATGTAATGCCTGGAGCAGAACAACTTGCTGAAATTAGAGAAATTATCGAGCATGATAAAGTAGCTTGTGTATTCTCAGAGCCTCAGTTTAATCCTGATATTATCAATGCAGTTGCAAAAGACATGAAGATTAAAACTGGTGTTCTAGATCCTCTAGGTGCAACATTAGATCCAGGAAAAGACTTATATTTCAATCTAATTAGAAATATGTCTGCATCCTTCAAAGGTTGTTAATTAAAATTAGGTTTAATCCGGGAATTTTTTTAAATTCTCGGATTAACAAATAATTATTACTGTTATTTAATCTCACAAA
>CACGHF010000041.1 GCA_902572775.1 uncultured Pelagibacteraceae bacterium | reverse complement strand
ACTTTATTTTTTTTTTTTATTTTTCTTATTTTTTTTCTTATTTCAGAATTAACAAGAAATGTTGAAAATATTTCATCAAAAGCAAGTCTTTGATAGAAATTTGATTTATAATTTCCAATATTTTCAGGTTTGTGCAGTTCTTTAATTGAGCTATTCCAACTTATATTTTTAAATTTAGATAAAATATTTTTAGAGTGCCATTCATTAAAAACTGGCAAATTATTGATTATTTGATTTAAGATTTTATTATATATTTTTTCAGAAATACCTTCAGTCAATGAGTATTTATTATGAGTTTGTTTGATCAAAGAAGAATCCTCGGAAACATATTTTGGATTTGTAATTTGGTATTTATTCCTAAAATAACCTATTTTACCACTAACAGTAATTTCCTTCCCCAAAGGCAGGATTTTTTTAATATAACCTTCATAACTATTAAAAAAAATACAATCTATTTCACCAGTTTCATCACTACATAAAACTCTATTTGGTAATTTTCTAATTCTTGGGAAGTTATACTTTTGTGGAATTATAGTTACTGTTTGTATTTCACCAATTTTTAAATCATTTATTTTTGAGGACAAACTTCTATCTGTGTAAGATTTTGGGAGTTTCCATAGTAAATCAAATAAATTATTAATATTTTTCTTCTTTAATAAATTTTTTGTTTTAGTTCCCACACCTTTTAAAGAACTTAAATCTGACAATAAATATTCATAATTTGTTTTATTATTCATTAACAACTAATATATTCTAATATTTATGATCAATATAGATGAATTAAAAAAAAAAATTATTTATCGATCAAATTACAGGGGCACCAAAGAAATGGATAAACTTTTAGGAGCTTTTGTTAAAAAGTATATTAATGACTTAAGTGATGATGACTTAGTGAAATTAGAAAAATTATTAGATATTGATGATTCAAATTTATACAATTTTTTAAATGGTTTAGAGACCGATTTTATTTTTGAAAAAAATAATGTGACTGATTTATTTAAAAATTTTGATTACGTTGAGAAATAGTGGCGGAGAGACTGGGATTCGAACCCAGGAAAGAGTTGCCCCTTTGCCGGTTTTCAAGACCGGTGCTTTCAACCGCTCAGCCATCTCTCCGTGAGCAAGGTTTTATAATTATAATTATTTAATTCAACCATAAAATAGTCTAATAAACTTATTAATTACAAGCATCATGGTTTCCTATGAATAAAGAATTTAACAAAGGCTTATTACTTGCTGGGTTTGGATCTTTTTGGTGGGGTTTTTTTGGTGTAATTTATTTTAAGTATATTGCTTTTATTGGGCATATTGAATTAGTAGTTCATAGATGTTTATGGACAGCGTTTACTTTAATTCTGACTACTTTTTTTTTCTCTAAATGGAATATCTTTTTTAATATAGTAAAAAATAAATCGAATTTATTTTATTTATTTATCTCAGGTTTTTTAATTTTTATAAATTGGGGTGTATGGATATATGCTATAGCATCAAATAGAATTATAGATGCAAGTTTTGGGTATTTTATAATGCCTATTTTAAGCGTAATGCTTGGTTATCTTTTTTTTAAAGAGAAACTTAATAAAAAAAGAGTCTTTTCAATCTTGTTGGTTATTCTATCTATCCTTTTTTTAATAATTGTAAGTATTAAATCATTACCATGGGTTGGTTTAATTGTTGCTTTAAGTTGGGGGTTTTACAATTTAGTTAGAAAAAAAATTAATGTTGATACTGATGTAGGCCTTCTTATAGAGAGTTTATTTATATTGCCATTTGCACTGTTAGCCTTTTATTTGATAGCAAGCAAAGGATATAATGATTTTCAATTATCTGATCCATCGATGATGCTATTTATTTATCTTGCTGGACCTATGACTGTCATACCTTTATTTTTATATGTTAGGGGAGTTGAACTCTGTGGTTTAGGACCGACAGGTATGATATTTTATATAACTCCTACTTTTCAGTTTTTATTGGGTTATTTTTATTACAACGAGCCTTTTTCAATAACAAAATTAGTTAGTTTTATTTTTATTTGGATTGCTGTAATTATATATTTGAAGGATTTGCATGAAACTAATTAATTTTTTTTTATTTTTTATTTTTATTTCTATTAATTTCTCATTTGCTGATATCAATAAAGAATTTGAAAATTGGAAATTAAATTTCAAAAAAATAGCTTTAGAAAACAATATTTCAGAAAAAACGTTTGATGTAGTTATGTCTGATACTAAATTTTTATCAGATGTAATAAAATACGATAGGTATCAACCTGAATTTTATGAGGATACTAAAACTTATATTTCAAAAAGAACATCTTCAAAAAAAGTCTCTTTAGGAAAAAAATTCTATGAAAAAAATTCAAAATTAATAAATACTGTTGAAAACGAGTTTAATATAGAGAGAGAGTTACTATTAGCCCTGATGGGAATAGAAACTAATTTTGGAACGTATGTTGGTAAAATGGATATTTTATCATCTTTGGCAACTTTAAGTTTTGATAAAAGAAGATCAGAATTTTTTACAAATGAATTATTAATACTTTTACGATTAATAGAAAATGACCAAATAGATTATAAAACGTTATATGGGTCTTGGGCGGGTGCTTTTGGTTTTTTTCAATTTATGCCATCAACAATGAAAAATTATGCTATTGACCATGATGGCAACGGATATATAGATTTAAAAAATAATAATGACGCTTATGCTTCTGCATCTAATTATTTAAATCAAATAGGCTGGAAAAGTGAAAATCCTTGTTTTTATAGAATTGATTTATCAGATAACATACCAAGTAAATATTTAAACATTTCTGCAAAAAAACTTCATGATAAAAAAAAGTTAAAATATTTTAGAAAATTTATTAAAAATGATGATCAAATAGATAATAAGTACAATTCTTTAAAGGTAGCCATTATAACTCCAGATAAAGATATCATACCTGATGCCGAAACTTTAAATCCAGCTTATATTGTATTTGATAACTATGAGATAATATTAAAATGGAATAGGTCATTGCGATTTGCTTTAGCTGTTTGTACATTAAAAGATAAATTTAAAAATGAACTTTAAAAAACTAATATTACTTATTTCTATACTTTTTTTGTCCGCATGTAATCAATTTGATCAGAAAAATAAAAACTTAGTTTATATTAGTGATCAAAAGTATAGTAATACTGGATTTGCTTTAATTTATGATGATGAATTAAAAAAAGAAAAAAAAATATCTAAAAAAATTGATAATAGGTCTTTTTTAATTTTTCATAATAAAATTAAAAAAAATTCATTTGTTAAAATTACCAATCCCATTAATGATAAATCCATTATAGCTGAAGTAATCTCTAATAACGTTAAATTCTCTACTTTTTATAACTCTGTAATTACGCAACGAATTGCTGAGGAGTTATCACTTGACCCTAAAGAACCTTATATCGATCTTGTTTTAATCTCAAAAAGTTCAACATTTGTAGCTAAAAAGGCAAAGACTTTTGATGAAGAGAAAAGTGTAGCTGAAAAAGCTCCTGTTGATGGAATTACCATAGATAATCTTGGTAAAGAAAAAGATAAAGAAGTTAAAATAAAAAAACATAAATTTTTATATTCAATAAAGATTGCAGATTTTTATTACAGGGATTCCGCAGAAAATATGGTTGATAGAATAAAAGATGAGACAAATATAAAAAAATCTGTAATTAAGAAATTATCTAAAACTAAATATAGGGTATTATTGGGTCCATTTAATGATATAAAAAAACTGGAAAAATCATTTAATGAAATAAAAGTATTAAATTTTGAAAATATAGAGATATTAAAAGATGTTTAGAATATTATTAATTGTAATTTTTTTTATTTTTTCATTAGCAAATGTTTCAAGAGCCAATTTTGATGTAAAGGCAAGAACTGCAATATTACAAGATTATCATTCTGGAGAAATTCTCTATGAAAAAGATCCAGATATTTCAATTTATCCAGCTTCTATGACAAAAATAATGACCGCAATCATTGCTTTTGATTTAATAAAATCAGGCGATCTTAGCTTGGATGAAAAATTTATAATATCAGAGAGAGCTTGGAGATTATCTACATCTGGATATTCGTCGATGTTTATAATGGTAGGTGATCAAGTTTCTGTAGAAAATTTATTAAGAGGTATTATAGTTGCTTCAGGTAATGATGCATGTATTGCATTGGCCGAAGGTATAGCAGGTACTGAAGAAGAATTTGCTATTTTAATGACTGCTAAAGCAAAAGAATTAGGTATGGATAATACGAACTTTTCTAATTCATCAGGAATAAATGACCCCGACAATTACTCAACTGTTAGAGATATTTTAAAAATGTCTAGATATTTAATTAAAGAACATCCTGAATTTTACAAAATGTTTGCTGAAAAAGAATTTACATGGGATAGAACAGGAGGTGATCCTATAACACAAGGAAATAGAAATCCTCTGCTATATAAAAATCTTGGAGCAGATGGAATAAAAACTGGTTATTTAGCTGTTGAAAAATATTCTTTAGCATCA
>CACGHF010000040.1 GCA_902572775.1 uncultured Pelagibacteraceae bacterium | reverse complement strand
TAAAACTAAAATTCCTGATATTAAATTTTTGAATAAATCTTGTGCTCCTAATGCTACAGCAACACCAAACAATCCAAGACCTGCAATAATTGGACCTATTTTAATTCCCCACAGTTCTAAAACTGCTGCTAAACCTAAAATAAAAATTAAAATTTTTAATGATTTTATTATCCAACCAATAAGTTCTCTTGTTAACAATTTGTCTAAACCACTAAGTATGTATGAGATTGGTTCTATGATTTGGTGAATTACCCAAAAAATTAAAATAGTGATCAACGTTCTATTAATTGTATCTATCACTTCTCTTCCCTCTATTGAGAAAGTCATGTAGTAGCTTGCAATAAAAAATCCTAATACAACTGGTAAAAATCTTGCTGGACCCACAAGTGATTGAACAAAAGTATCATCTAATTTATTCGTTGTTCTTTTCGAGATAATTTCTAATTTTTTAATAACTAATTTGCTTATTAGGCCTCTAAAAATTAAGAATAGTAAAAATATTCCAATACCAATTAAGATTTGAAAGATATCAACACCAAGAATTCCTTTATTCCATACTGATAAAAATATCTCCGAAAAATTATTAATTAATTCCATTTCTAAATTTTATATAACAAAAACTCTTCTTCTCCAGGGTTAAAAAGAAAAATCTTTTTCCATTTGATTTCATTCAGTATTGACGAGGTTTTTTCACCTATACACATCAAATTTGTATTCATCCATAAATTTTCGGTTTGGTAAATCTTTATGAAATTTAAGAAACTTGACGCACTATTTTGAGAGTAAACATAGACCATATCAGGCATATTTAATTTTAATTCATTAACAAATTTCTCATCAAATTTTTGATTATGATCTACTCTGTAATTAATAATTCTTTTTACCTTAAAACCCTCGCTTAATAACTGATGATCTAAATCAACAGATATTGTTTCGCCACTAACGTAAAGTAATTCTTTATTTTTGGACTCATAACTTTGTATAATTAACTCCTTTAAGTTTGTAACATTTCCTTCAGCCGCAATTGTATTTTGAAAGCCAACACTTCTTGCTTTGTTTTCTGTAGCGTTTCCAACACAAAAGCATTTAATATTTTTATCTAATTTTACAGTGTTTAAAAATTTTACTGCATTTGCACTAGTAAAAACAATTCCACCATATTCAGAAAAGTTAATTTCTTCATAATTAATCTTTTCAATTCTTATTAATGGAAGATGAGAAACTTGGTGTCCTAATGATTGAAATTTTAATATCATTTCAGAACAATCCTCCAGCGGTCTAGTTAACAAAATATGCATATTATCTTTTATACGAATTATTTGATTTTGTTTTTAAAAGTATTCCAATCTCTTTACCAATTTCTTTAAACTCATTCAAATTACCAACTTTTTTTTCATAAAACCTTTGTTTACCATCTAAAGAAAAAAGTTCAGCCTCCACTTTAATCTTATCTCCATCAACCACTGAGTGAGCACCAATTGCTGTTTCACAATCTCCATCTAAAACTTTTAAAATATTTCTCTCAAGGTGAGCTCTTTTATGTGTTTGCTCATGATTAATTTTGTTTAAAATAGAAATTGTCTCATCATCATTCTCCCTGCACTGAAGAGCAATTACACCTTGTCCTGCACTAGGAATTATTTCTTCAGCTGAAAAAATTTCTGAGATTTCATTTTCAAATTTTAAAAATTTAATACCAGCATAAGACAAAATAATTGCATCATACATCCCTTCATTTAATTTTCTAATTCTAGTATCTACGTTTCCTCTAATTAGTTTACAGTTCAAATCTTGTCTAATTTTTTTTATTTGAAATTCTCTTCTGTATGATGATGTACCAACAATTGAATTTTGATCTAAGTCTTTAAGTTTTTTTTTGTTCTTTGTAATTAAAATCTCTCTAGGGTCATTTCTTTCAAGGAAAGAGTCTGTTGTTAATCCTTTTGTTTCATTAGCAGGCATATCTTTCAGTGCATGGACTGCAATATCAATATTTTTTAACTGAAGTTCTTTTTCAATATTACTAGAAAACAAACCTTTGCCACCAAGCTCAGATAATCTTATATCTTGTATTTCGTCACCTTTAGTTGTAATTGATTTAATTAAAATATCTTCATTACCAAGGTCGGTATTTTCAATAATCTTATCTTTAGCTTGTTGAGCATAAAGCAAGGCAAGCTTGCTACCCCTAGATCCAATTATTATTTTTTTTTTCATAAAAAATTATTTCTTACTTGTATAAAGATTGTACAATTATTAAAAACTATTTGAATGAGCAAAAAACCCTTAATTCTTGGAATAGAGTCTAGTTGTGATGAAACAGCAGCTTCTTTAATAACTGAAAATGAAGAAGGATTCCCAGTGGTTTTATCCAACATTGTTTCTAGCCAAGTGGAGGTTCATAGGGAGTTTGGTGGTGTAGTTCCTGAACTAGCAGCTCGTTCACACATTGAAAAAATTGATTGGATTGTCAAAAAAGCTATTGATGAAAGTGGAAGAAAAATTGAAGAAATAGATGCGGTTGCTTCTACCGCTGGTCCTGGATTAATTGTTTGTTTATCAGTTGGGTTAAGTTTTGGTAAAGCTTTCGCAACAGCAATGAATAAACCTTTTATTGCTGTTAATCATTTAGAGGGACATGCTTTAAGTCCAAAACTAAATACAAATTTAAATTATCCATATTTACTTCTTTTAATTTCAGGTGGGCACTCACAATATTTAAGTGTTCAGAACCTTGGTAAATATAAAAGATTAGGAACAACTATTGATGATGCATTAGGTGAGGCGTTTGATAAAACGGCAAAGCTTTTAGGAATAGAATTTCCGGGAGGACCTCAAATAGAAATTTTAGCTAAAAAAGGTGATCCAGAAAAATATGATTTACCAAAACCAATTTTCAGCAAAGGAGGATGCAATCTTTCTTTTGCAGGTCTAAAAACTGCTGTGTTAAAGATAAGCAAAACAATTAAATCAGAACAAAATAAATATGATCTTGCAGCATCTTTTCAAAAAACAATTGAGGAAATTTTATATAAAAAAACAAAGATTGCTTTTACTGAATTTGAAAAAATAAATGAATTAAATGAAAAAATTTTTGTTGTTGCTGGAGGAGTTGCAGCAAATAAAAAAATTAGGTCTATGTTAATTAATCTATGTGAAGAAAATAATTATAAAAGTATTTTTCCACCTATAGAATTTTGTGGAGATAATGCAGCAATGATTGCAATGGTAGGTTTGGAAAAATTTAAAATAAATCAATTTGATGATTTAGATTATCCAGCAAAACCTAGATGGCCTTTAGATGAAGATGCAGCTTTTCTCAAAGGTGCCGGAGTTCAATTGTAATGAAATATTGGTTGATGAAATCTGAACCAGATGTTTGGTCAATTGACCAACAAAAAAAAGCTGGAATTAAAGGTGCACCTTGGGATGGTGTCAGAAATTATCAAGCTGCAAAAAATTTAAAAAGTATGAGTAAAGGAGATCTATGTTTTTTTTATCATTCAAACATAGGAAAAGAGATAGTTGGAATAGTAAAAGTTATTAAAGAATCGTATATAGATAAAACAGATAAAACAGGTAGATTTGTTGCTGTTACTGTTCAATTTAAGTCTAAATTTTCAAAGCCTATAAAGCTCGAAAGTATTAAAAAAAATAAGGATTTAAGCCATTTAGCTCTGATAAAGCAAAGTAGGCTTTCTGTAATGCCTGTTGATTATAAAAGCTGGAAAATTATAAATAACATGAGTAAAATTTAAAAAAAAAATTATCCTATGCCAAAAAAAAAGAAGAAGAAAAGCAAGGTAAGAAAAAAAAAATCTAAAGTTAGAAAAAAAACCTCAAAAAAGGTGAAGAGAAGATCTAAAGTTAGAAAAAGATCTTCTAAAAAATTAAAAAAAAGAATTAAAGCAAAAAAGGAAAACGGAAATACGCCTCCTGAAGTTGTTATTAAAACAAAACCAGAATGGGTTAAAAGTAGCTTAGCAAATAAAAGTAAATACCAACAAAAATATTCTCAATCTATTAAAAGCAATGACGAATTTTGGAGGAAAGAGGGAAAAAGAATTACTTGGATAAAACCTTATAAAAAAATTAAAGATGTAAAATATAGTACAAAAGAAGTAAAAATTAAATGGTTTGAAGATGGCACTTTAAATGCTTCTGCAAATTGCATTGATAGACATTTAAAGGATAAAAAAGATAAAACTGCTATTATTTGGGTTGGAGATGATCCGAAAGATAGTCAAAAAATTTCTTATAAACAACTTCATCAAAAAGTTTCTAAAGCAGCCAATGGTTTAAAAAAATTAGGAATTAAAAAAGGTGACCGTGTAACAATTTATTTAACTATGATACCAGAGTTAGCAATTTTAATGCTGGCCTGTGTTAGAATTGGTGCAGTGCATTCAATTATTTTTGGAGGTTTTTCAGCAGACTCTATCTCTGGAAGAGTGAATGATTGCGAATCTGAATATATAATCACTGCTGATGAAGGAGTGCGGGGTGGAAAAACTATACCGCTGAAATATACAGTCGATGAAGCTTTAATGAGTTGCCCAAATGTTAAAAAATGTATTGTTGTAAAACGAACAGGTAATTACATAAACTGGGATCAGAATAGAGATGTTTGGTTTCATGATTTAATTAAAGACGTTCCAAATCATTGTGAACCTGAAGAAATGAATGCTGAAGATCCTTTGTTTATTTTATATACCTCGGGTTCAACAGGGAAACCTAAAGGAGTTCTTCATACTACTGGTGGTTATATGGTTTATGCATCAATGACTCATCAATATATTTTCAACTACAAACCAAAAGATATT
>CACGHF010000039.1 GCA_902572775.1 uncultured Pelagibacteraceae bacterium | reverse complement strand
CTTGCGCAATAAAATAATTTTTTTGATGATAATTCCTGAGTTTTGTAAGTCGTAATTGTATTAGAACTTATGTTTGAAAGATTTAAATCGAACTTTGAAAAATTAAAATTAGTTATTTTATTATTTATTCCATTAATAGTTTGACCATTTTCTAAAGCTAGTATTCTCGCACCTCCCTTAATTTCAAATTTACCTTTCTGAGCATAAGTAATTTGAAATGTTTTATCATCTCCTTTTTTAAGATAAATATTTTTTAAATTTCCTTTTTCATCTTTATCGTCTGCATAAATTGTTAAATTTTTAATTGTGTCGTTAAATTTTTTGGGTTTAATAAAGCTGTCAATAAAATCTATATTAGATGTTCTTATGAATGTTCTTCCTAATTCTTGTGATTTAGGTACTATAAAAGTGGTTAATAATATTTGGATCAAAGTTAATATGATAGAAATTTTAAGAAAGAAATTAATTAGAGTAATTTTATCTACTCCATTATTCCAGAATACAATCATTTCATTATTCATTTCATATTTTGCTAAAACATACGAAAAGCTAAAAAATAATGAGAAAGGCAAAATTTTACTAATTATTTTAGGAAAGTTTAAAACTGCATAACTAATGTATACAGTATAACTTCGCCCGTCTTCTATCATTATGTCTAAAAAATTTACTGCCTGAAATACCCATATAATTATACTAGTACTTACTAAGGTAATTAAAAAAAAAACTAAACAGTCGTAAAATAACTTTTTAAAGAGTATTTTTTTCATTGAAATTAGGTATTTTTATTCTTATATACCATCCATCTCGTTATGAGTGTATTTAAAATTTATGTCAGTAACTATTAATTATAAAAACAATTCATCTAAATTAAATTCGTCAAATCTTATTATGTTTTCAGATGAAAATTTTAATATTTCGCCTTTAAAAAAACATATTTCAAGCTCAGAGCATAATTTTATAAAAGATCTAATCAAAACGATGGATATTAAAAAAAAAATATTGTCCTTTGATATTAGTTCAAAAAGAAAATTAATTTTAGTAAGTCTAAAAAAAAATATTACAAATTCTGATGTCGAAAATTTAGGTGCAAAATTTTATGATCTTTTTAAAGACTCAAAACAGACAACTTACTTTTTAAATTCAGATACAATTTCTAATAAATCAAAAATTTTTGTTGGTAATTTTTTACATGGTTTAAAATTAAAATCTTATTCTTTTGAAAAATACAAAACTAAAAAAAACACCAAAAGTATTTCAATTAATGTAATTGGTAAAAATAAACCATCTAATAATGATCAGATTAAGTTTAAAGCAATTGAAGATGGAACTTTTTACACGAGAGATTTAGTCTCTGAACCAGGCAATATATTACACCCTGATGAATATGCTAAAAGATTAAATTCATTAAAAAAAATTGGTCTCAAAATAAATATTTACGATGAAAAAAAGTTAAAAAAACTTGGTATGAATACTTTGTTAGGGGTAGGACAGGGTAGTATTAGAGGTTCTTATTTAGTAACCATGGAATGGAATGGATTACGGGACAAATCTAAGCCACTTGCTTTTGTAGGTAAAGGAGTTTGTTTTGATACTGGGGGAATTTCTTTGAAGCCAGCAAAATTTATGGAAGATATGACTTACGATATGGCAGGATCTGCAGTTGTAGTAGGTTTAATGAAAAGTTTAGCTTTAAGAAAAGCAAAAATAAATGCTGTAGGTGTAGTTGGTCTTGTTGAAAATATGCCGGGTGGTAATGCACAAAGACCAGGTGATATTGTAAGGTCTTATAGCGGAAAGACAGTTGAAATATTAAATACCGATGCAGAGGGAAGATTGGTACTTGCTGACGCGCTAACATACACTGAGGAAAAATTTAAACCAAAATTTATTGTAGATTTAGCAACTTTAACAGGAGCTATTATTGTTTCTTTAGGCTCTGAATATGCCGGTTTATTTTCAAATGATGATAGATTATCAAAACAATTAATTGAAGCGGGAGATAGCGTCGAGGAAAAAGTTTGGAGAATGCCTTTAAATAAAAATTTTGATAAATTAATCGATTCAAAAAATGCAGATATGCAAAATATAAATTATGTTGGAGGCGCAGGATCAACTACAGCAGCACAATTTCTACAAAGATTTATATTAAACAAAACACCTTGGGCTCATTTAGATATTGCAGGAATGGCATTTTCTAAATACGGGGGAGCATTAAATTCTGGTGGTGCAACAGGTTACGGAGTGAGATTATTAAACAAACTAATAGAGGATCATTATGAGTAATTTAGAACAAACATTATCAATTATAAAACCAGATGCAGTGGAGAGAAATATAGAGAACGAGATTAAAGAAATATTTAAATCTAATGGTTTTACAATTTTAAAAGAAAAAAAAATCCAAATTGAAAAATCAGAAGCTGAAAAGTTTTATAAAGTTCATGAAACTAAACCATTTTATAATGATTTATGTGCATATTTATCATCAGGTCCGATTGTTGTAATGGTTCTTGAAAAAGAAAATGCAGTTCTAGGAAATAGAGAATTAATGGGTGCTACAAATCCAGAAGATGCAGAAGAAGGCACTATTAGAAAAAAATACGGGATTTCAATAGACAAAAACTCTGTCCACGGATCAGATAGTGTTGAAAATGCTAAAATTGAAATAGATTTTTTCTTTAAAGATTAAAAACTTTTAATATAGCTTTTGGGTACAGTTTGTGCTCTTGAACTAAAATTTTTTTAGCAAGAGAGGCCTCTGTATCTTTTTTTGAAATTTTTACTTTCTTTTGCAGAATAATCTTCCCCGAGTCTAATCTAGAATTTACAAAATGAACAGTACATCCTGAGTATTTTTCCTTATTATTTAATACTCTTTGGTGAGTATTTAATCCTTTATATTTAGGTAGTAAAGAGGGGTGTATATTTAAAATTTTCCCTTTAAATTTTTTTATAAAATTTTTGGACAAAATTTTCATAAATCCAGCTAGACAAATCATTTCAATATTATTTTTTTTTAAGACAGAAAGCAGATTATTTTCACTTAATTTTTTGTTTTTAAAATTTAAAATTTTTTTTTTTATTTTAAATTTTTTGGCATAATTTAAACCCTTAGCCTTAGAATTATTTGAAACAATAAAGTTAATTGATATAGGAGATAATTTAGTTTTAGAAAATTTAATTAAAGATTTTAAATTACTGCCTGTCCCTGAAATAAATACAGCTGTTCTAATTCTATTGATACCAGTTGATAGAACCATTTAACTTAACTTTGTTTTTACCGTTTAAAATTTTTCCAATAACATATGGCTTGTATTCTTTTGAAAAAAATTTACTTATTTTTTTTAAATTTTTACTTTCAACAATGAGACAAAAACCAACCCCACAATTAAATGTTTTCAGCATTTCTTTATCAGAAATTCCACTATTTTTAAGCCAATGAAATATTTTAGAAATTTTAATTTTATCTAAACTTATATGTGCAGTGAGCTTATCTGGTATAACTCTTTTAATATTATCAGACAAACCTCCTCCAGTTATATTTGCACAGCCATTTATTAAGTTGTTGTTTATCAAATTCATTATTTCTTTAACATATATTTTAGTTGGCTTTAGAAGCTCAGATTTTAAAAATTTATTTTTTTTAATATTTATTTTTTTTTGTTTTAATAAATATCTTACAAGAGAATACCCGTTAGAATGTAAACCGTTGGAAGGAATTGCAACTATAAGATTATTTTTTTTTATTTTATTTTTAGTTAAAATTTTATTCTTTCCTACAACTCCTACAGCAAAACCAGCGATATCAAATTTACCTTTTTCATACGTACCTGGCATTTCAGCGGTTTCTCCACCAACTAGTTCACATTCTGATTGATTGCAGCCTTTGTTAATTCCTTTTATGATTGCTTTAAGTTTTTTAAGATCAATTTTATTTATTGAAATATAATCTAAAAAAAGCAAAGGTTTAGCTCCTTGAACAATTAAATCATTTACACTCATAGCAACCAGATCAATACCAATAGTATCAAATTTATTTAATGTATTAGCAATTTCAATTTTAGTTCCCACACCATCAGTACAAGCAACGATTCTAGGTTGTTTAATATTACCTGGTATACTTGTGATTGAACCAAACCCTCCTATATTAGAGAACTTTTTTTTGCCTCTTTTTTTTGCTGAAACTGCAGAAATGAAATTAACAAACTTGTCTGCAGCTTTAATATTAACTCCACTTTTTTTATAGGTAAATTTTTTTTTATTCATTAATATGTTTTATGAAATTTATTTCTCTATTTTCTAATTTAAAGCTTTTATATAATTTTTTTTTATTTCTTGCTTTAGTAAATATTTTCTTTTCCACAGGAAAAAGTTATGCAAAGACATTTTCTATAAATGATATTGAAATATCAACACCTTTTGAAATAAATTTTGATAAAAATGAAATTATAGATGAAGGATTTGTAAAGGCATTTAATGAACTTATTTTGTCAATTGTCCAAAGTAAAGATCAGGTAAAATTAAAAAATACATCAATTAATCAAATAAAAGGAATGATAGAAACTTTCTCAATTAAGGAAGAAAAGTTTATTGATGAAATTTATTATCTTGCCCTAAATGTTTCATTTAATAAAAAAAATATATTTGATTTATTAGAAACGAAAAATATTTTTCCATCTTTGCCTGTGAAAAAAGATTTTTTATTCATCCCCGTGCTTGTTGATCAAAATAAAAATCAAGTATTAATGTTTTCTGAGAATAAGTTATTTTCCACTTGGAATTTAAATAATAAAAAATACAGTCTTTTAAATTATATTTTACCTACTGAGGATTTAGATGATTTTAGATTGATAAAACAAAATA
>CACGHF010000038.1 GCA_902572775.1 uncultured Pelagibacteraceae bacterium | reverse complement strand
ATTTAGAAACTGAAAGACAGCAGGAAATTCAAAGACAGATTTTAAAAGAGGAGGCCGAGCAAAGAGCCAAGGAAGAGGAATTAAGAAATAAAGAAAAAGAACTTAAAGAAGCTGAACGTGAGAGAATAAATAAAGAAAATGAAAGGCGTCAAAGAGAAAGAGAATTGAAAATAGAGGAGGAAAGACAAAAAAGAATTGAAGAAGAGAATGAAAGGATCCGATTAGCTGAAATGGCTCAAAAAGAAAGAATTGATGAGGAAAATAGGCGAATGAAAGAATGGGAGAAAAAATTTGATGAAGAGCAACGATTAAAAGAAGAAGAGCTAGTTAGAAAATTTTACAGTGATGAAGTCTCTGAACAAGAGAATAATCAGAACGGTGACAACCTAGAAACTAAAACTGATGAAGATAATTTAAAAAATTAAATTTTCTTAATACTATTTGTCATTTTAATGTGATCGTTTTAAATTTTTATTGGCTATAATTTATTTTTATTAACAAATTTGTTTTCATAATTTAAATATTATCATAATACTTAAATAAGTTATGAAATTAATAATTTTTTTATTACTAAAGTTACTTTTTTTCACAGATATAGTCTATTCAAAGGAAAACGATTTATCGAGATCATACATAGATTTAAATGAATTAAATGAACTTGGTTCATTTGAAGATATTAAAAAATTTCCTGAAGAAATATTTAAAATAAATATGTCCCATAAAGGTTATGCTCAAAAAGCATTGCAAGAAGTCGCTAAAGTTTTTGTACAAAATAAAAATCTAATGGAGAAATATCCTGAAAATATGATGCTTGGTATGGCTTACTTTGAGATTTATTATAATCAACAATTAAAAGAAAATAAGAGATCAATTGAAAGGTTTAGGACTAATTATCCCTATATAAATAATGCACTAAGAAAAAAAATCAAGACCTTGTATTCCTTAGGACAGGCAAAACAAACTATGCGTAGTTCATTAGGATTAAATTCAACAGAGAATATTTTATATGCAATAGATAGATATTTATTAATGCACTCTTTTTTAAAACAAGGAGTAAAGATAGAGCATAAATTATCGTATGAGGAAAAAAATATTAAAAAAAATAATTCAAAATTAAAAAAAAATTTAGGTAATTTATATAAATCCTTAGAGCAAAAAAGTGAAAAAAGAATTACTCAAAAAGAATTTAAAAAAAATATAAACCAAGAATTTAAAAATATTAAAAAAATACTTAAAAAATTAAAAGAGACTAACAATGAGGGTAAAATAGTCTATACAACTATTGATATAATTTTTGATAAAATAGAGCCTAAAATAAATAATTGCAAAAGTGAATGCAAAAGAGAAGATTTTGAATTAATTAATGATAGTATTAATTTTTCTACGGCAATTTTGCAAGATACTGAAAATTTTTTTATAAAAAAAAAATATACACAAGATATGTCTGAAACAAATTTAGATAATCTTTCAGAAGAGGATAAAAAAACTTTAGCAATCATCACAAAATCTCTAAAAATTCAAAAAATTAAAAAAAGAAATAATTTAAAAAAAACTATAATTAATCTTAAAAACAATAATTTTCCTGTTGAAGAATATTTAAACCAAATAGAAAAAAATGGTTTCGAAATTGTATCTATATCAATGAATTACGACACAATTGACAATATGAAGAGATGGGTGATGAAAGATTGGGCTAATTCTTGGAGAGGTTCAATTGTAAATGAAATAAAAAATAAAGATGGAAAAATAATTAAAATTACTGAAGAGAATATAAATGATATTAAAGCTCAGCTTGCATTAGCAAATTTTGAGGAATTGATTAACATAAATTCATTAACTCAAATAAGTGATGAATTACAAGTATTGACAAATGACATTAAGTCTTCTTTTGATTTAAATAGTTTTTTAAATCAAGATTTTTCTATAACTTTAGACAACTATAGTTCATTGCTTGGTTTTGAAAATTTTAATGCATTCAATGAATATTTAAACAATGAAGTAAGAAGATGCTGCAGATTTGGTATGGCTGATGCAAATACATATGCTAAAGCATGGGAAAGTGCTCAATATCATGATAGCACATCAAACTGGGGAGATGTTACAAGAGGAGTTGATTTAATCAATCAGGTTGGATCATTTGAAGCTGGTTCTATCGCTGCTAGCCTAGGAACAGACCTTCAAACTGTTGCTGACAGTATAGCTCAAGCAGCTGTTGTTGGTGTATCTACAGACTTAGAGGCTATTTCCAAGGGTCTGGGATATAGCAGTTTTGCAGATGCTGTTGCCGCATATAATGCACAGTATGGCACAAACTATAGTGTTGAAGAGGCTAAAGAGTCTTTAGGACAATAAAATAAAAATTTTAATAATTTATATTTTCTGGTCATATTCACCAATTTTGCCAGTTTTTTGAAGTAAATCATTAATAAAATCAAATATTTTTTTCTTTCTTTCATCTGATGTTGGGCTTTCAGTAACAATAACCAAAGACGGTTTGTTTGAAGAAGCTCTTATAAGTCCCCACGAACCATCTTCAAATGAAAATCTAACTCCATTAACAGTTAAAATATTATTAATAACTTGGCCGTCTATTTCAGTTTTATTTTTTTTTAAATTTTCAATCTGCTTGACTAGTTCTTCAACAACAATATACTTTTCTTCATCTTTGCAAAAAGGTGCCATTGTTGGTGTTTGAAATGTGTTAGGTAATTCACTAATAACTTCACTCATTTTTTTATTTTGATTATCTAGTAAGTGACATACTTGAATTGCTGAATTGATACCATCATCATATCCAAAACCTAATGGTTGATTAAAGAAAAAATGACCACTTTTCTCAAATCCAGCTAAAGCTTTTTCAGTGTTAACTTTTCGTTTAATATGAGAATGACCTGTTTTCCAATAAATAGTTTCACAATTATTTTCTAATAAAATCTTATCTTTTGAGTATAGACCTGTTGATTTTACATCAACTACAAACTTTGAATTTTTATGTTTGCTTGATAAATTTCTAGCTATTAGAAGACCTATTTTATCTGAAAATATTTCATTACCCTTATCATCAATAACCCCAACTCTATCTCCATCACCATCAAATCCAAAACCTATATCAGCATTGTTTTCTTTAACTACTTTTGCTATTTCGTGAAGCATTTCCAGATCCTCTGGATTTGGATTGTATTTAGGAAAATTCCAATCCAGGTTACAATCTAACTCTATTACCTCACATCCTATACCTCTTAGAATATTTGGGGCAAAAACACCAGCTGTTCCATTTCCACAAGCCACCACAGCTTTTATTTTTTTCTTAATTTTATTTTTACTAATTAGATCTTCTTTATAGATTTTATCAAAATCTTTTATTTGTTTTTCATTACCTTTACCTTTTGTGAACTTTTCATTTAAGGTAATTTCTTTTAATTCTTTCATTTCCTCTGGTGCATGGGTTAAACCTTTTTTGATCCCCATTTTAACACCAGTCCAACCATTTTCATTATGACTTGCTGTAACCATAGCAACTGCATCTGCATCTAAATTGAATTGTGCAAAATAAACCATCGGTGACAATGAAAGACCAATGTCCTCTATGCTGCATCCTGTAGACACTAATCCTTTTTTGAGAGCCTTTTTTATTTCTTCACTATAAGAACGGTAATCATGACCAACTATGACTCTAGGATTATCTTTTTTGGTATGTATTTTTATCTGTGTTCCAAGGCCTTTTCCAAGATTCTCTATTCCTGATTGGTTTATGTCTTTCTCATACAACCATCGGGCGTCATATTCTCTAAAACCATAGGGATCTATTTTTATATTTTGGCTCATTTATTATTTGTTTACTGTTTATTATGTTGATTTCTTGAAAAATTTTTAATTTTTTTATTGATATTCATTTTGTCGCGTTCTATAAATGTTCCATTGATTAAACGTTTATTTAGTATACTAAATATAAGCGCCTACAACATATAGTTGTTTTCGCCTAAATAACAAAATATATTAAAAACTATGAATAAGATTCTCTCCCAGGCCCTTAAAAAAGCTGTCTCTGAATATAGCCCAGAAGTTAAAGAGGTTTCAAAAAGTAATAGACCAGATCTTTTTTCGTTAAACAACGAAACAGAACTTTTTCAAAACGATAAAGGTATCATAATTAAAATTGATAGATCAAAAGACTCAAACTTAACTGATTTTGGAAAAGCAACTTTGAAAGATAGATATCTTGGTCCAAACGAATCTTATCAAGACTTATTTGCAAGAGTAGCTAGCACATACTCTGATGACAATTTACATGCACAAAGAATTTATAATTATATTAGCAACCTTTGGTTTATGCCTGCTACTCCAGTTTTATCAAATGGTGGAACTAAAAGAGGTTTACCAATTTCATGTTTTTTAAATGAAGCTTCAGACAGCTTGGGTGGTATTTTAGATCTTTGGAGTGAGAATGTTTGGCTTGCTGCTAAGGGTGGTGGTATCGGAAGTTATTGGGGTAACTTAAGATCTATTGGAGAGAAAATTGGAAAAGTTGGAAAGACTTCAGGAATAATTCCGTTTATTAAAGTTATGGACTCATTGACGATGGCAATTAGTCAAGGTTCATTAAGAAGAGGATCAGCAGCTTGTTATCTTCCAATTGATCATCCAGAGATCGAAGAATTTATAGAGATGAGAAGACCCACAGGCGGAGACCCAAATAGAAAAGCATTAAATTTACATCATGGAGTTTTAGTATCTGATGCATTTATGAGAGCAGTGGAAACTGATGAACAATGGGCATTAAAAAGTCCTGCTGATGGAACTATACAACAAACTATTTCGGCAAGAAATTTATGGATTAGATTATTAACTGCAAGAATAGAGACAGGAGAACCCTACATTATTTATATTGATAC
>CACGHF010000037.1 GCA_902572775.1 uncultured Pelagibacteraceae bacterium | reverse complement strand
ATTCATCTTTTTTATCAAATTCTAAATTGTCTTGACCTACAAGATAAATAATATCAAATTTATGTTCTTTTAAATCACTTATTAAGTTATTTTCATTATTAATTATTCCAAGATCAATATTTCCTACAGTTGCTGCATCAGTTGATAAAACATTTAAAGAGTTCCATTCATCTGAAATTTTATTATTTTTTGATAAAAATGCTTTAGTTTTATTAAATAGAAATTCTGAAGACTTTAATCTAAGTAGAGACTCGCCAATAATGATTATTGGTTTTTTGAATTTATAATTTCTTTAGATACGTCATGATTTCCTTCAAGAATATTATTTAAAGTTTGCGTTTGACCATCTAAACTTTGATAAGGATAAGTTAAATCACCAACATCATTAAGTGAAATAATTTTTGTATTATTGTTTAAGTAAGCTTTTCTAATTCTAGCATTTAAAATAGTTGCTTCATATCTTGGGTTTGCACCTGCTATCAAAATTAAATCTGCTTCCTCAATGCCATTTATAGAAGAATTGAATAAATAGTTTTCTCTTTTTGAAATATCTATGAACCTGTTATCAGATCTTGACTCGTAATTTTTAGTATCAATTGTTCGATCAAAAAATTCTTTAAAAATATAACCAGTCTCCATATTGGTTAGGTCGCCAACAAAGCCACATATTTTTTCTTTTGATGTGTTTTCAAATTTAGATTTAATTATTTTGTACACCTCATCCCATGAAGCCTTTTCAAACTTACCGTTGTATTTGATAAATGGAGCATCTAATCTTTGATGTAGAAGACCATCACAGGCATATCTTGTTTTGTCTGAGATCCATTCCTCATTAATATCTTCATTTATAATTGGAAGTACTCTTTTGACTTCCCAATCATATGTATCTACTCTTACATTTGATCCAATTGCATCCATTACATCAATTGTTTCAGTTTTCTTTAATTCCCATGGTCTAGCTTCAAATACATAAGGTTTTGATGTTAGGGCTCCTACTGGACATAAATCTACAACATTAGCAGATAATTCAGATTGCATTGATTGCTCTAGATAAGTCGTAATTTGCATATCCTCACCTCTTCCAATAGCACCAAGCTCTGGAACTCCCGCAACTTCCGTTGCAAATCTCACACATCTCGTACAGTGAATACATCTTGTCATTTGAGTTTTTATCAATGGTCCCATATTTTTTTCAGGAACAGCTCTTTTATTTTCTTTAAATCTTGATTTATCTACTCCGTAGTACATAGATTGATCCTGAAGATCACATTCACCACCTTGATCACATACTGGACAATCCAAAGGGTGGTTAGCTAATAAAAATTCCATAACTCCTTTACGAGCTTTTTCTACTAAAGCAGTATTTGTTTTAATATTCATACCCTCAGCAGCTGGCATAGCGCATGAAGCAATTGGTTTAGGAGATTTTTCCATTTCAACTAAACACATTCTGCAGTTACCTGCTATCGATAATTTTTCATGGTAACAAAATCTTGGTATTTCAACTCCAGCTTTTTCACAAGCTTGAAGTACTGTTAATCCTTCTTCGACTTCTACTTCAATTTCATTTACTTTTAATTTAAGCATTTTTTTTATCCAATAAATGTTGATCTACTAAATATGGAATATTATTTTTCTTTTGAACAATAGGATCCAAATTGTTTCTTTTCTCAATTTCTTTTTTAAAATGTCTAAGCAATCCTTGAACTGGCCAAGACGAACCTTCGCCAAAAGCACAAATAGTATGTCCTGCAATTTGATTTGTCACATCGCCTAACATATCCACTTCATCTTTGGTTGCATCACCTTTTGCCATTCTCTCAAGCATTCTCCACATCCATCCAGAACCTTCTCTACAAGGTGTACATTGTCCACAGCTCTCATGTTTGTAAAATCTTGCGATCCTTGCCATGCATTTAATTATGTCTTGATCTTTATTAATTACGACTATACCTGCTGTACCAAGTCCACTTTTTTCTTCAACACAAGCATCAAAGTCCATTTTTAAAGTTTCACATCTTTCTTTAGGTATTAGTGGCATTGAAGAACCCCCAGGTATTACAGCTTGTAAATTTTCCCATCCACCAATTACACCGCCGGCATGAACTTCTATTAATTCTTTTAAAGGAATACTCATTTCTTCTTCAACATTACAAGGATTGTTTACATTTCCAGAAATGCAGAAAATCTTTGTCCCAGTATTTTTTTCTCTTCCTAAAGAAGCAAACCATTTAGCTCCTCTTCTTAAAATAGTTGGAACCACTGCAATTGTTTCAACGTTATTTATTATTGTAGGGCATCCATATAAACCTATCAAAGCTGGGAAAGGTGGTTTTAATCTAGGTTGGCCTTTTTTACCTTCTAAACTTTCAAGCAGTGCAGTCTCTTCACCACAAATATAAGCTCCAGCACCATAGTGAATGTAAATATCTAAATCCCAGCCAGTACCTGCTGCATTTTTACCTAATAGTTTTTTTTCATAAGCTTCATCAATTGCTGCTTGAAGTTTTTGACCATCAACAAAATATTCACCTCTAATATAAATATAACAGACATGTGCTTGCACTGCATAAGATGCGATTAAACAACCTTCTATTAACTTGTGAGGTTCAAATCTTAAAATATCTCTATCTTTGCATGTTCCTGGTTCAGACTCATCACCATTAATAACTAGGTAATGTGGTCTAGATCCAACTTCTTTTGGTGCAAATGACCACTTTAAACCAGTAGGAAATCCTGCCCCACCTCGACCTCTCAATTGAGATTCTTTAATTTCATTAATTATCCAGTCTCTTCCTTTTTCAGTAATTTTTTTTGTATTTACCCAATCACCTCTCTCTTGCGATGAAGTTACATCTGAGCCTTTATCATTATATAAATTTTGAAAAATTCTATCTTGATCTTTAAGCATTTTTTAAATCCATTAAGGTTTTCCTGTTATTTTCTGGTTCATTATTTACTCTTCCTCTATATGAACCAGGTTTTGGAGTTTCTCCATTTAAAATTTTTTCTAAAATATCTAAAGTTTTTTGTTTGTCTAAATCTTCATAATAGTCATCATTTATTTGCATCATTGGAGCATTGACACATGCCCCTAAACATTCAACTTCCATCCAAGAACAACTTTTATCATTCGATAATTCACATTCGTTTTCTGAAATTTTTTCTTTACAGGCCTCAACTAATTGATTTGCACCTCTTATCATGCATGGTGTTGTGGTACATACTTGAACAAAGTATTTACCTACAGGAGCTAAATTATACATTGTATAAAAAGTAGCTACCTCATAAACTTTAATGTAAGGCATGTCTAAAAACTTAGCGATGTACTTCATTGCAGCTAAAGGTATCCAATTATTATTTTGTTTTTGAGCAATATAAAGTAAGGCCATTACTGCACTTTGCTGTTTACCTTTAGGATATTTTGCAACGATAACATTTGCTGCTTCTAATGATGATGCATTAAATACAAAACTTTCTGGCTGATCTTTAGCAGGTCTTCTTAAACTCATCTATCCACCTCACCGAAAACAATATCTAAAGAACCTAATACGGCGGGAACATCAGCTAACATATGACCTTTAATTAAATAATCCATCGATTGTAAATGTGAAAATCCTGGTGCTCTTATTTTACATTTGTAAGGTTTGCTTGATCCATCAGATATTAAGTATACACCAAATTCTCCTTTTGGTGCCTCAACAGCTGTATAAATTTCATCTTTTGGAACTCTGTATCCCTCTGTGAAAAGTTTAAAATGATGTATTAAAGCTTCCATTGATTGTTTGATTTCTGCTTTAGGTGGAGGGCTAATCTTACCATCTAATGATTTAATTGGACCCTTTTCCATTTTAGCTAGACATTGTTTGATAATTAAAACACTTTCTTTCATTTCTTCAATTCTGCATAAATATCTATCGTAACAATCTCCGTTTTTTCCAACCGGAATTTTAAAGTCTAAACTTTCATAGCAATCATAAGGTTGAGATTTTCTTAAATCCCATGGAACACCTGAGCCTCTAATCATAACTCCTGAAAAAGAATAATCTAACGCATCTTCTTTTGTGACTACTCCTATATCCACATTTCGTTGTTTAAAAATTCTATTATCAGTTAATAGGCTTTCTAAATCGTTAATTATTTTCGGAAACGTTTCACAAAATTTTGCAATATCTTCTTCTAAACCTTTTGGCAAATCTTGATGAACGCCTCCTGCTCTAAAATAATTTGCATGAAGTCTTGATCCTGAAGCTCTCTCATAAAATGTCATTAACGTTTCTCTTTCCTCAAAACCCCAAAGAGAAGGTGTTAGGGCACCAACATCAAGAGCTTGAGTTGTAACGTTTAAAATATGACTTAAGATTCTTCCAATCTCGCAAAAAATAACTCTTATATATTGCGCTCTAATTGGTACATCTATTTTAAGTATTTTTTCAACAGCTAGTGCGAAAGCATGCTCCTGATTCATTGGAGCGACATAATCTAATCGATCAAAATAAGGAACTGCCTGCATATAAGTTTTGTTTTCTATGAGTTTTTCTGTTCCTCTATGAAGTAAACCGATGTGAGGATCCGCCTTCTCTACCACCTCTCCATCAAGCTCTAGAATTAATCTAAGAACACCATGAGCTGCAGGATGTTGAGGGCCAAAATTTAAATTTAAATTTTTAATTTTTTTTGTCATTATTCTCAATTTCTTCTTTAATGTATTTTGTTCCTTCCCAAGGACTTTCGTAATCGAAATTTCTATAATTTTGTTCAAGCTTTACTGGTTCGCTAATCACTTTTTTTTGATCTTCGCTATATCTAACTTCTGAATGACCTGTTAATGGAAAATCTTTTCTTAATGGGTGGCCTTCAAATCCATAATCAGTTAGTATTCTTCTTAGATCCGGGTGATCCTTAAAAGATACACCATACATATCAAAAACCTCTCTCTCCATCCAGTTTGCTGATGGAAAAATGCTAGTTAATGATGGAATAACTTCATTTTCAGAAATTGAATATTT
>CACGHF010000036.1 GCA_902572775.1 uncultured Pelagibacteraceae bacterium | reverse complement strand
TCCAACATGAGATAAAATTATAATTTTAGCTTTTTGTTTAATCAAAAAATTTAATGTAGGAAGAATTTTATCAATCCTTGTTGTGTCTGTTATCTTGTCTCTTTCCAAAGGGACATTCAAATCTAGTCTTAATAATATTTTTTTATTGTTTAGATTTTTTTCGTTTATAATGCTTCTCATTAAGAGATTTTATGCAAAGTTTCTGCGATATCACACATTCTATTAGAAAAGCCCCACTCATTATCATACCAGGCTGATATTTTACCCATATTACTTCCAACTACATTTGTTAAAGAAGCATCTACTATTGCGGAAGCAGGATGATGATTAAAATCTATAGATACTAATTTTTCATGAGTAACTTCTAAAATGTTTTTTAATTTATTTTTTGATGCTTGTTCAAAGGCATCATTAATTTTTTTTATATTGATATCTTTTTTTGTACAAAAAACTAATTCAACAAGAGAAACATTTGGAGTGGGCACCCTCATCGCAACACCTTCTAGTTTTCCTTTGAGGTTTGGTATTATTTCTCCTATTGCTTTCGAAGCTCCTGTGGAGGTAGGAACTATTGATTGACTCGCTGATCTTGCTCTTCTTGGATCTTTGTGTGAATTATCTAAAATTCTCTGATCGCTGGTAAATGCATGAATTGTAGTCATAAAACCTTTTTCAATTTCAAATTTTTCATCAAGAACGCTGGTTACTGGTGCTAGACAATTGGTGGTGCACGACGCTGCAGATATTATTTTATCCTCTTTTGTAATTATATTTTCATTAACACCAAATACTATTGTTTTATCAGCATTTTTACATGGAGCAGAAACAATCACTTTTTTTGCACCATTTTCTATATGAGCAAGAAGTTTTTCTTTTGAATTAAATTTTCCAGTACATTCGAAAACATAATCAACATCATGTTTTTTCCAATTTATGTCTTCAATTTTTGTTTCTTGAGAAAATGTAATTTTATTTTTATTAATTATTAAATGATTTGAATCATAATCTAAATCAGCATTTAATTTTCCATGTATAGAATCATATTTGATTAATTTAGATGTAGTTTCTGAATTTGACCTGTTGTTTATATGATTAATTTTTAAATTTTTATTTTTACTTTCGACAATTGATCTAACAACCATACGACCAATTCGTCCCATTCCATTAATTCCTATTTTAATTGTCATTTTATTTATTTAATAATTTTTTAGTGACATTTTTAATGTTTGTACTCTCTAGTCCAAAATATTTATAAATATCTTTATAGGGTGCACTTTTTCCGAATTCATCAATTCCAAAAGCAATACCGTTATCACCTACATATTTTTTCCAACAATCGCTTGATCCAGCTTCAATGGATATTTTAAATTTTGTTTCTTCTAAAATTTTATTTTTATGAGATTTTGATTGTAATTCAAAAAGTTCCATACAAGGCATTGATATCACTTTGGAATATATTTTATCTTTGGCTAATTTATGGCTAACCTCTAACGCTAAATTAACTTCAGATCCACTCGCTAATATTGTTAGATTAATTTTTTTATTTGTTCTTAAAACCTCATAAGCACCTAATGAGCATAAGTTTTTATTTGGGTATGTTTTTCTTACTGGATTTAAATTTTGTCTTGTTAAAGATAGTACGCTAGGTGTTTTTGAGCTTTTTAATGCATGTTCCCAACACTCGATAGTTTCAATTCTATCTGCAGGTCTGAATACATTTAGGTTAGGTATAGCACGTAAGCCCGAAAGCTGTTCTATAGGTTGATGGGTAGGGCCATCTTCTCCGAGCCCAATAGAGTCATGAGTCATTACATAAATGACTCTTTTTTTCATTAAGGCAGACAATCTGATAGAAGGTTTGCAATAATCAGAAAATATCAAAAAAGTACCTCCATAAGGAATTAGATTACTGTGAAGTGCGATACCATTCATAACCCCACTCATTGCGTGTTCTCTCACTCCGTAGTGAATGTAGTCGCCAGTAAAATCTCCAGGCTTAATTATTTTATGGTTTTTTGTTTTTGTATTATTTGATCCCGCTAAATCAGCAGAGCCACCAATTAAATTATTTTTTTGTCTTGTTAATGCATCCAATGTCATTTCTGAACATTTTCTAGTTGCTAAACTTTTAGGCTCTTTTATTGCATTCTCTTTTTCTTTTTTAAGCACTGTAGTAAAGTTATTTTTTAAAATTTGATTAAATTTTATTTTTTTTCTTTTTAATGTTTTGTTCCATTTTTTTTCTAAAATTTCACCTCTATGACCAATTTTTCTCCATTCATTTAAAATTTTATTTGGGATATCAAAAGGTTTGCTTTTCCAATTTAAGGCTTTTCTTACAAGCTTGATTTCATCCACTCCCAATGGACTCCCATGGGACGATGCTTTTCCTGATTTATTCGGTGATCCATATCCAATCTTTGTTTTACAAGAAATCACAGTAGGTTTTTTAGCTTTTTGAACTTTTTTTAGTGCTTTAAAAATTTCTTTTTCATTATGACCGTTGATAGAAATATAATCCCAACCATATCCTTCAAATCTTTTTTTAAAATTATCTGAAACGGCAAGATTTGTTGGACCATCAATTGAAATTGAATTGTTATCAAATAGCATAATTAAATTTTTAAGTTTTAAATGTCCTGCCAAACTCATCGCCTCATGACTTATTCCTTCCATTAAGCATCCATCTCCAGCTAAAACATAAGTCTTGTGATTAATTAAATCTTTACTTAATTTATTTTTTAAAATTTCTTCAGCTATTGCAAAACCAACTGCATTAGATATACCTTGTCCAAGAGGACCTGTTGTAGTTTCAATACCTGTATTCGGATGATATTCAGGATGTCCAGCACAAATAGAATTAAGTTGTCTAAATTTTTTAATATTATTAATTGATATGCTTTTATATCCAGTTAGGTAAAGCAAAGAATATAAAAGCATAGAACCATGACCAGCAGACAAAACAAATCTATCTCTATTCAACCAATCTGGATTCTTTGGATTAAATCTTAAAAAATTTTTGAATAAAACTGTTGCAACATCTGCCATGCCCATTGGCATTCCTGGGTGACCCGAATTTGCTTTTTGAACAGCATCAATTGATAAAAATCTGATGCAATTAGCTAAATCATTGTGTAGTTTGCTCAAAATTATCCTGACTAGACTAAGAAGAATCTATTTAATAATATAAACATATATATATGAATTCTATAAACGAAAAAGAAAAAAAATTAAATATTGCATTAGAGGAATTAAAAAACTTAGATCTAACAAATCCTGAATTACAAAAAAATATCGAAAATTTAAGCACAAAACAAAATCAATTAGAAATTGAAAAAACACAGATTGAGGAAAAATATAAAAGGTTACTCGAGGAACATGAAAATCTATCAAAAAAACTTGAGGATTTAAAAAACAAAGAAAAGTTGGAAGAAAGAAAACAAATAGAATTTTCTGAAAAAATTGACGAACTTAATCAAGAAACTGACACACTATTGGAAGAAATAGATAAATGGCAAATGTAAGTATAAAATTTAACAACAAAGAGTTTTTGCTCGCTTGTGAAGATGGACAAGAGGAGCACCTAGAAGAATTATTAATTCAGATTAACAAAAAGTTTAATAATTTAAAAAATGATTTGGGAAATCTAGGTGAAAATAAATTATTATTAATTACAGCTGTAAAAATAATGGATGAATATTATGAAACTAAGAAAAAAGTAGATCAAAAAAAAGAAGAATTAAACGATCTATCAAAAAAATTTAAAGAACTAAAATCTCTAATTTACGATTATAGGGACACAAAAGAATCTGAAATTGAAAAACTAAATCTTGATCATGAAAATTTAAAACAAGAAATTGACGATAATCAAAAAAAATACGAAAATTTAATTGATGAAGCTGCTGATCAAATATCAAATTTTGTAAAAAAAGCAAAATTAGAAAACATTTCAAAGTAGATCTGTGAGTAAATCTAAACTAAGAAGTAAAATTTTAAATCTTAGAAAAAAAAATTCGAATAAAAAACTTAGTCTTAATCCTGACAGAATTTATCAATTTCTAAAAAAAAATAAAATTAATTTCAAAAATGTAGGAGGGTATTACCCTTGTAATTATGAAATTGATGACTTGGATACGCTTTATTTTTTAAGAAACAAAAAGGCAAATATTTCCTTACCAATAATTAGAGAAAATAACCAAATGGATTTTTTTGAATGGACAAATAAAGATCCTTTAAAAATTAATAAGTATGGAATTGCTGAGCCAGCTTTAGGAAAGAAAATTTACCCAGATATAATATTTGTTCCTTTAGTAGCTTATGATGATGATTTGAATAGATTAGGTTATGGTGGAGGATTTTATGATCGTTATTTAGAAAAAGCATTTAAAATTAAAAAAATATTTAAAATTGGATTAGGATTTTCATACCAGGAGATAAAAAAAATACCTATCAACAAGTATGATAAGAAACTTGATTTAATAATAACCGAGAAAAAAATTATACAATGAGAATTTTATTTCTAGGAGATGTTGTTGGAATTTCGGGATGTTCTAAATTAACAAGTAATTTATTAAATGAAATTGATAAAAACAAAATCGATTTTGTAATAGTAAACGGTGAAAATGCAGCAGTTCAAGGAGTGGGGCTAACTAAAGAAATATGTAAGGATTTTTTTAATTGTGGAGTTGATGTTATCACAACCGGCAATCATATTTGGGATCAAAAAGAAATTATGGAATTTATTGATAAAGAAGAAAGATTATTAAGACCTAAAAATTTATTTGAACCTGCACCAGGAAAAGGTTTTCAGATTTATAAAACAAAGAATGATATAAAAATTGGAGTTCTTAATTTGATGGGTAACGTTTTTATGAAAAAGTGTGAAGATGTTTTTGAAACTTCTCAAAAATTTTTAAAAGAAAATGAAATAAAAAAGGATTTTGATTTACTTGTAGTTGATTTCCATGGTGAAATTACTAGCGAAAAAAATGCTATAGGACATCTATTTGATGGAAAGGCAACTCTCGTGGTTGGAACCCATACTCATATTCCAACAAATGATGCCAGAATACTTAATAATGGCACTGGATATCAAACCGATGCAGGTATGTGTGGGGATTATGACTCAGTGATTGGAATGAATAAAGAAAATTCCTTGAATAGATTTTTAAAAAAGAATTCAGTGAAACACTTTCCCGCCACTG
>CACGHF010000035.1 GCA_902572775.1 uncultured Pelagibacteraceae bacterium | reverse complement strand
AATATATTTGGTAACGGTTTTAATACACCTGCTCAAGAAGCTCTTCCTAAAGGACTTGATAACATAGTTGCAGTTCAAGCTTTGTTTCCAATGACTAGACAGTTTGAGATGGCAGGAAATCCAGGTGAAAATGAAATTATAGGTTTAGTCTCAAAAGTTGGGAAAGATAGTATGAGAATTGATAGAGTATGGCCTGTAATTACACACAGAATTAGAGGAATTCCAGAGTATGTTGAGTTGTTTAAAAATGCTTTTGACGATGTTAACAGTCCTTTAGATATTAACATTACACATATTGTTAATTCAATTGCTGCATTTGAAATTCATGAATGGACATCATTCGACTCTCCCTTTGATGAATATTTAAATGGAGATAAACAAGCTTTAACTTTAAAGCAAATAAATGGGATGAATTTATTTTTTGGAAAAGCAAACTGTAGTTCTTGTCACTCAGGATCTTTGTTGTCAGATCAAAAATTTCATTCAATAGGAATTCCACAATTTGGTCCTGGAAGGACAAGACCTTTTGATCCTTATGCACGTGATGTTGGAAGGATGGTTGAAACAGATGATTTAGATGACATGTATAAATTTAAAACACCTGCACTTAGAAATGTTTCTTTAACTGCACCTTACGGTCATAATGGTGCTTATCCAACACTTAAAGGCATAATTAAACATCATTTAAATCCAGTAGCTATGAATAAAAATTGGAAACCTAAATATGCAAATTTACCTAGTGCTCCATGGTTAGAGCAAATAGATTTTGTAACTTTTTCTGACAAAAGAGAACAGGATAGAATTATTTCGAGTATAGACATTAAACCAATTGATTTAAGTGAAAAAGAAATTGATCAATTGGTATCTTTTTTACAATCTCTAACTGGAAAAAGTAGAAATCAAAGACCCCTCGGTAAACCAGAAAAAGTACCAAGTGGATTAACAATTGATTAAACTTATTTAATTAAACTGATAAATAATAAATATGGAAAAAATTAAATATGGAATAATTGGAGCCGGAACAATGGCTCGAGAACATATTTTAAATTTATCTTTAATAGATGAAGCTCAAGTAGTTGCTCTTTCAGATCCTCACGAAGAGTCTTTGAAACAGTGCCAAGAATTACTTAAATCAGAAGTTGTTTGCTTTAAAAATCATCAAGATCTGATCAAAGAAAATTTAGTTGATGTTTATATAATTTCATCTCCTAATTTTACTCATATTCAAATTTTAAAAGATGTAATTAAAACCAAGAAACATATATTGGTTGAAAAACCTTTGTGTACTAAGACAAAAGATTGTTTAGAAATAGAAAAACTTACTAAAAATTACCCTTCAGTTTTTTGGACTGCAATGGAATATAGGTACATGCCTCCTGTTTCAAAATTTATCAAAGAAATTCATAACAAAACAATTGGTGACCTAAAAACATTAACAATAAGAGAACATAGATTTCCTTTCTTAAAAAAAGTAAATGATTGGAACAGATTTGAAAAAAATACTGGAGGAACTTTAGTTGAAAAGTGTTGTCATTTTTTTGATTTGATGCGTTTTATTATTAAGAGTGATCCCGTAAGTGTTTATGCGAGTGGGGGACAAGATGTAAATCATTTAGATGAAGAGTATGATGGTAAAAAACCAGATATTATTGATAACGCTTATGTAATTGTTAATTTTGAGAATGGCTCAAGAAGCATGCTTGAGCTTTGTATGTTTGCCGAAAATTCTGAAATGCAAGAAGAGTTAACTGCAACAGGAAATATTGGTAAAATTGAAACTTCAGTTCCTTCAAACGAGTCTGGGAAAACTACTTCTGATGTAAGAATTGGTATGAGAGACGGAAAAACTAAACAAGAAAGTGTTAGTGTGGATCCAAAAATACTTGAAGCAGGACATCATCATGGTTCAACTTATTATGAACATTTAGCCTTTATAAATGCAGTAAAAAATAAATTAAAGCCAGAGGTATCTTTGAATGATGGGTTAATTGCAGTTGCAGTTGGAGAAGCTGCTGAGACATCAATTAAACTTGGAAGAGTAGTTAAGTTAAACGAGATAATTACTTAAAAAAATCTATCGCTTTTTTAACTATAAAATTACTAACTCTTATATTTGACTCTGTTGTGACACCCGAAATATGAGGTGTTAAAATACAATTCATTTCAGATGTTATTCTTTCGTATAAATCTTTTTTAATAGGTTCATTTTCAAAAACATCTAATGCAAATCCTGAAATTAGATTTTGATCATAAGCATCTATAAGATCATTCTCATTTATAACACTACCTCTTGAAGTATTAATTATTATTGGCTGTTTTTGCATTTTAGAGAATGAAGACTTGTTTATTAGATTTTTTGTCTCTTTGGTTAATGGTAAGTGTAAAGAAATAATATCTGCATCTTTAAATACATTTTCTAATGAAGATAATTTATAATTTTTTTCATTATCATCTAATTTTTTAATGTAAGGATCATAAGCCAAAACATTTAGGCCATTTTTCAAACTATAGTCTGCAACCTTTCTACCGATGGTACCAAAACCTACTATTCCTATACATTTTCCATTTATTTCAGCAGATTTAATTGTAGTTCTAGGCCAATTACCTTTGACCGTTCCATTATGAAACATAGGAATTTTTTTTATCAAAAACATCGAGGATGAAATTACATACTCTGCTACAGAATCTGCATTCATACCAGTTGCTGGTTGGACATGAATATTTTTGCTTTTACAAAATTCAGTATCAATATTATCCAAACCAACACCTAATCTTCCAATGAATTTTAAATTTTTTGCGTTAGATAAAATATTTTTATTAACCTGAGTTTTGTTTCTAACAATTAAACCATCATAATCTTTAATTGTCTCTAAAAGTTCCTCTTCTTTTTCCCAGAGCTTTTCATCAAATTTGATTTCAAAATTATTATTTAAGTCGTCTAAACTATTCTTATTAATAAATTCAGTTATCAAAATTTTCATAATTAATAATTGATATTTTAAATTAGTTTAGACAAATCCCTTTTATTTGTTTTAAAAGTAGGAAGAGGATATTTAAAAGCATATTTACGTGGAATACACTTTTCTTTTGCTTTTTCCCAGAGTGCTAACCATTGTTTAAAATTCTGAATTTTGAGATTTTTTTTATTTTTACTTCTTACATAGAAATTCGGTAGCGGATCTCTTCCAGAAGGTTGGCCAGCTACATTATATCTAAGGTCCGCACTTATTCTAAAATCATTTGATCTGTTCGGTAGAGAACAATGAATTGAATGTTTGTGTAAAAGAATTACATCCCCAACATCTGCTTCTAAGTGAATATGTTGCATTTTATCCAGTAATTTGCTGTCTTTAATTTCTACTTGCCCTCTATAACCAGCAATATGATTTAATAATCCCATTTTATTAATTTTCTTAACAGTAATCATGCAACCATTTTTTTTAGTAGTTTTTGTAAAAGGTATCCATACAGTAACCATGTCGGTTAATTTTTGTCCTTTAGTATTGAGAACAGCGGCATCCTGATGCCAGGGCGTTCGCCCACTTAAACCATCAAAAACAGAACCTTTTGGTAATTTTTTTTCAGGTTGTTTAATTCTAGTATTTTGTACTGGATTAGACATGATTTCTTTACCCAAAATTTTTTCAACAACATCTAAAATGTTTTTATTAGTAATTAAGTTCCATAAAGATTGAGTAGCAAAATAATCACTATCTTTCTTTACGTGATCTCTTGGTAATCTAGTATTAAAATACTGATCTAAATCATCAATTTTTAATTTTGATATATAAGAATATTTTTTTTTAAAATTTAAATTAAGAACTTTTTTTACATCCTTTTTTTTTGCAAATTTTTGAATTAAACAATCCATTACAAATTCCATATCATTAAGTATTGGTTTTAAATCTCTTTGAAAGTTAAGCACATTTTTTACTTTCAAATACCCTTGTTCAAATAATTTGTTTTTAAGATTATTTACCATTATTAGAAACTAGTAGAATTTAGTGACAATATCAATTCTTAGGAGCAGTTGTTAAATAGTTTGCGTCATGAAAAGAAGTTAACATTCTTTTTTTGGTACTGATAATGTGCGGATAGTAAGCTGTTCCTTTATAATTCCAAATAACTGGCTTATTAAGAGCATAACTTCCATAAATAAAAAATCTTTTTGGACAGTTGTGTTCTATAAAACGTTTAACTCCATGATAAGAATTTGGTGTAGATTGAAAAAAAACCACAGTCCCTTTTTTTGGGGTGAAAGCTTTGACCACTTCCAGTTCACTCATTATTGGAAATCTTCTGAAACTTTTTCTTAAATTTTTCTTTGATTTTTTTCTATAAATTGTAAGTGATCCTCCATTTTTTTTTGGAATATCTGTCAGGTAAATTAAGAAATTGTACAATCTTGTTATGTCATCTCTATGAGGACGTAATCTGTATCCTCCTTTAGAAACTGAAAAATCAATATCTAAATTAACTTTAGGGTTAGTGTAATTATTTCCTAACAATTTTTTTAATTCGCTTGAATTTAGTTTCTTTTTAATAGTAAATTTTTTTTGATTAAATATTTTTGGTTTGTGAGTGTTTGTCCAAGATCCATCTTTAAAATTTTTAGAAAAAAGAGTTTCAATTTTTTTATAAAATGTTTTGCTATTAAAAAGTTTAAATAGTTTTGCAGAATTATTTGAAGATTTAATATATTTATTAAAATTTTTTGAGCCTTTGTTAATTCTGCTTCGACCACCCATAATCATGTCGTCAAAGGCTTTAGATTTACTAATCTCATCAATTAATAAATTACAAGTATTTTTCTCAACAACTTTATCTCCAACCAATACAGGAAAATTACTTTTAATTTTTTTTAATCGATTGATTTTAAGCATCAACTATACATACCTTCTTTAACCTTAATCATTTTATACATCAGATCATTTAAAGGTGTTTTTACTCCATGTTTTTTTCCTATTTTAGAAACTGCTCCACTAATAAAATCTATTTCAGTTTTTCTTTTGTACTGAACATCAAAAGCCATTGAAGATTTGTTAGTTTGCATAGAATCTACAATTTTATTGAACATAAATAGACATTCATCTTCAGAAACATTAACTCCATCAGCAAGTGCCACTTCTCTTGTCTCTAAAATGATTTCTTTACCAAGTCCTCTTGAAACATCATTAGCCTTATTATTTACGTAAAGATCAGTGTGATGTAGATCAAATATAGCTGAAAGAGGACCTATTGCTGTTAGAGCAAAAAGCTTCATCCATTTTCTTTTTTTTACATCTTCAGCTGCAATCATTTCAAGATTATGTGCAGTAAAAGTATCAGCTATTTCTGTAATTCTCTCTGTTATTCCTCCTTCATATTCACCAATCCATGAAGGTAATGCGCCATGGTTCATTATATGACCTGGTCCTAAAATATTTGAAGCTTGAGTAGTTGTTCCACCTATTACTTTTTCATTACCCACAATACCTTGAATAATTGCTTCATGACCAATACCATTTTGAAAAGACATGAATACTGTTTTGTCTCCAATGATATTTTTAATACTATTTAATGCTGGTTCTAAAGCTGTAGCTTTACACATAACTATTACAGCATCTACTTTATCCAACGAAGATGGATCTGAAGTGGCTTTAACTTTGATTATACGATCTCCGCCATGACCATCCATTTTCAAACCATCTTTATTAATTGCATCTACATGTTCTTTCCAAAC
>CACGHF010000034.1 GCA_902572775.1 uncultured Pelagibacteraceae bacterium | reverse complement strand
GGATTTAAATCTTGAGGAAGTATTTTTTCTTCAGACTGAAAAGTTTCTGTTACAATTGAAGCTGTAGTATCTACAGATTGAATTTGTTGTGAAGTTTCGTTTGTCTCTGTATCTTTATATGAAATTGTTCCTAAATCTTGGGGCTGTGAACTACCAGGTAAAACTTTTTGTTCATCAGTCTTTGGTTTTGAACTTAATTGATTTTCTACGCCACTTATATTTCCAGAGCTAATGTTTGTCTCTATATCTTGAAATCTTATTTGGTTATCTGCTTGAATTTTTGAAACACGAGTAGATAGTTTATCCAGCTTAAAATTTATTTCTTCAAATTTATTAGTGAGTTCTCTAAACTGATCCTCAACTTCTGACAATTTTAATAAATGTCTAGTTAAAACATCTTCTGAGTTTTGGTCCAAGTTTGAAACCGAACTATCATTAGTGCTTGCTTTCACTTCTATAGATCCGGAATAAACTGCTCTTTCGAGTGTTTTAAGATCATTTTTTATTATTTCTAATGTTTCATAGATATTATGATTATCTGCAAAAGAAATGTTAATAAAAAACAAATTTAAGATTAAAAATAATTTTAAAATTACTAATTTAAATACAAACATGATTTAAATTAGATTTATGATTATAAAAATGGCAAAAAAAAGACCCTAAAACCTTTAATGGATTTAGGGTCTTAAATTTTAAATAATTAATTTGCTTTAACAGTTACTGATCTTCTGTTTTTTGACCAAGCTAATGGGTTTGAGCCAGAGTCAACAGGTCTCTCTTTACCATAACTTAAAACAGTTATTCTGTCTGATGATATACCATAAGTCATTAAATAATCTTTAGCTGCGTTAGCTCTTCTTTCACCAAGCGCTAAGTTATATTCTCTAGTTCCTCTTTCATCAGCGTGTCCTTCAAGCACTACATTAATGCTTGGATTTTTTCTTAACCAACCAGCTTGTGCTCTTAAAGTTTCTCTTGAAGCTGTTGTTAATATAGATTCGTTTGTTGCAAAGAATACTCTATCTGGAACACCGTCTGCAAGATATTCAACCGTATCTGTTCCAGTGTAAACATCACCTTGCATTTGACCTTGAACATTTGAAACTTCTTTTTTTGTTGCACAGGCTGTAAGTGCCAGACAAGCCATTAATACTAAAAGTGTGTTTTTTAAAATTTTGTTTAATCTCATTAAATTGCTCCTTGCTGCTTATTTCAATTTCTTGACTTTTTCACAACTAAATAAAGGTTTCAAGTACAAAAATCAAGAAATTTACAAAAATTAATCTCTTAATTGCTTAATAAAGATGACCATGATGGGTCTGAAGCATCTGTTGGTGTCTTTATTTGCCGTTCATTATAACCCGTTAAATCTATAGACCATAATTTTGCTGAAAAGCCTTCTCCTTTAGAGTTAGTTTTTGTTTCTCTATAAAATATTAATACCCTTCCATTTGGAGACCAAGATGGTGCTTCTTGATAATAATTTTCAGTTAACAACCTTTCACCACTACCATCGGTTCTCATTACGCCTATATAAAATTTACCTTTATGCAATTTTGTAAATGCAATTAAATCTCCTCTTGGAGACCATACAGGTGTTCCATATAAACCGTTACCAAAAGAAATTCTTTTTACATCACTTCCATCGTTCTTCATTACATAAATTTGCTGATAACCACTTCTATCAGAATTAAATGTAATATATTTTCCATCAGGAGAATAAGATGGAGAAGTGTCAATTGATGGATGATTGGTAATTTTTTCTACAATTCTATTTTCTAAATCCATAGTGTAAATATCTGACTTTCCATCTTTAGCAAAACTCATAATTATTTTTTTACCATCAGGTGAAAAACGTGGTGCAAAAGTCATTCCAGGAAAATCTCCAACTACCTCTTGTGTACCAGTTTCTATATCTAATAAATAAACCCTTGGCATATTTTTAAAGTAAGACAAATAGGTTACCATTTGACTTGCTGGATTAAATCTTGGTGTTAAAACTAACTCATTACCTAATGTCAAAAATTTATTGTTAGCTCCGTCTTGATCCATGATTGCTAATTTTTTTATTCTTTGTGTTTTTGGTCCTTCTTCTGAGACATAAATTATTCTTGTATCAAAATAACCTTTTTCTCCAGTCAGCCTTTCGTAAACCTTATCAGAAATAATATGTCCTACTCTTCTCCAATTGTTAGGAACTGTGGTAAAAGCTAAAGCCATCATTTCTTTAGCAGCTAAAACGTCCCATAATCGAAACTCAACTCTTAACTTATCGTTAACATAATTTACTTTTCCAGTAATAAGTGCTTGAGCTTTAATTAAATTCCAATCTTCAAATCTTGGTTTTAAATTTGCAATATCAGGAGCTTGTAAGAAAGCCTTTTTATCTAGAGGATTAAATAATCCTGATGTTCTCAAATTATTCTCAACGATAGTTGATATCTCGGAGCCAATATTTTCTTTTTTAAGTATTTTTTCAAAATCTTTTCTAGATTCTTCATCAATTGACAGGGGAGAAACTGCTAATGGAAGTGGATTTAAATTACCTCGAGTTATATCAACTTCAATTAAAGCATTTGCTTTAATAGGTATTAATATAAATAATAATATTAAAATTTTTTTTGTCATTCAAATATACTACCCTTCTAACATCTCTCTTGCATCAAAATTTAATTGTAATTCTTTCCATCTTTCATATCCAGTTGTTGGAACTCTTAATGGTTGACATAACTTGACAGCTCTCAAAGCACTTTCTGCTAAAACCTTGTAAAATCCTTGGCCTGGTTTATTCATTCTTGCATGGTCCAAAATTTCTGTTTTTGATACTGTTCCATCAGGTTTTAATTTTAACTTTATTCTTACCAATAAATTTTCATTGTATGGTAATCCTAATGGAATACTCCAGCACCCAAATATTTGTGCCTTAAGCGCATCCTCTTCGCTTAGTGTAAGACCTGTATTTTCTACATTTCTCTCTTGATCTTGAGTAATGTCATCATTTGTTTTTAAAACTTCTGCACTTTCTTCTTTTGATTTATCAATTAAAGCAGCAATATTATTTGGATCAAACAAATCTTTTTTTTCAAATTCTGATACTTGTTTAACTTCATCATCTACTTTTTCAGGATTTTGTTTTTTTTCCTCTTTTGTTTCAACCTTTTTTAAAGTTTTATCTGGAAGTGGAATTGCCTCAGGTGTTTCATTCTCTATTTTTTTATTATTTTGATCAGGAGCCAGAACAGTTTTTGTTTTCGTTTTTTCTACTTTTTTTGGTGGAGCTTGTTCTGAAACAAGTTTTTTTTCTTTCTCTTTTACTTTCTCAATTATTTTTTTAGCCTTAGGTGCAAATGGAATATTGGTTTTTTCTGCTATTTGAATTAACTCAACCGATACGATTGGAGGAATATCAAGTGGTTTCTTTGCCAAAAAAGGTAAGCTCATAGCTGTAATAAAAATTAACAAAGCATGCAAAACAGAAGAAATAATTAAACTTCTATTCACTTTAATTACCTTTGTTTATACGGTTCTGAAATCAATGCTACTTTAGTAAAACCAGATCCTGATAGTAATCCCATTATTTCTAAAACTCTCCCATAATTTATAGTTTTATCACCTCTAACATAAATTCTGGTATCAGTTCTATTTTTTGAAACTGCTAAAACTTTTGCAATAATATTATCGTATTCTACCTTTGCTTCTTGAATAAAAATTTCACCTTTTGCATTAATTGAAAGTGTTAAAGGTTCTGTCTCTTCTGGCAAAGAGTCTGCTGAACTTTCTGGTAAATCAACTTGAACACCAACAGTTAACAATGGTGCTGTAACCATAAAAATTATTAACAATACAAGCATTACATCCACAAATGGAGTAACATTTATTTCACTCATTGGTTCTTTTGATGAGCGATTAAATTTAAAAGCCATTTTTTAGATTATAGTTAAAAATCTTTTAGAGAAGTTTTCTAATTTTTCAGAATATTTTTTAGAGTCATTATTAAATTTGTTGTAAGCAACTACTGCTGGTATTGCAGCCAAAAGACCAAGCGCAGTTGCAAATAGAGCTTCAGCTATCCCCGGCGCAACTATCGCAAGACTTGTGTTTCTTGAAATAGCTATAGATTGAAAAGAATTCATAATTCCCCAAACAGTTCCAAACAAACCAATAAATGGTGCTGTTGAACCTACTGTTGCCAAAAAAGTAAAACCTTTTTCAATTTTTGTCATTTGTTTTTCAATTCCAGCTTCTAGAGAAGCGCTCATTCTTTCACTAATGTTAGTTCTTGTTTTTTTTTTAAGTAATCCTTCCATTGCATCTTGAAACACAAGTGACATTGGGTCCTCAAGTTTACTGGGTAAACTATTGTAAAAAGTTTCGGCAGATTTAGAATTCCAAAATTTTTCTTCAAATTCTTCTGAAGATTTGGTTATTTTTTTAAATAAACGAAACTTTTCAATAATTACAGCCCAAGAATATATTGAGCACAATATTAATATAATCATTACAGACTTAACAATTATGTCTGCTCTAAAAAATAAACTGAATAATGAAAAATCAGTATTTGTTCCTAATTCAACTGCTTTTGCTGCTATATCTGCTTCCATACTTACTCATCACACGTAAATGTGTCATGATTTTGTCTTTTAATTTAAATTGATTATTCCTCTTTTTGATAAGTTTCATAGAAAAAACTAGCTATTAGAATAGCATCTGCCTTGTTGTTATCTTTTTTTTTTGACAATTGTGATGAAAAATATGGAAAAATTTCAATAGCTCTTGTTCTGCTCGCATCTTTTTCTGAATTAATAAGGTTAAAATATTTTTTCCACTTAGCAGGCCTAACATAATAAACAGGTAAATGCATTGCGCTGCATATTCCTTTTAAAATACCAAAAGATTGACCAAAATTAAACATGCTAGTAACGCCTTGTCCAGGCATTGCAGAAACTTGTTCAATTACAACTTTTATGTTTTTTTTATCAAATTTGTTTATCCTTTCACTAATTTCATTAAATATTTGAGCACCATTTACTTGTCTTTTATTCTTCTTACCATCTGTCATGGTTGGCATTTCAATTACGTCTTTTATTATACCATCTTGAAAAAAACAGATAGAACCTGAGATGCCTGGATCAATTCCAATAATCATCATTAAATACCACCTAAATTAACGTTTGAATAAACGTTCTGAACATCGTCATCTTCCTCAAGAGTTTCTAAAAAATCTACAACATTATCTTTATTTTCTTTATTTACCTCAACACTATTTAATGGGACCCATTCAATTTCTGTAGAAATAAAATTCACAATAATTTTCTCAAGATTTTTTTTTACATTATATATTTCGCTCATTTGACACTGGACCTCATGATAATCTTCATAAGAAAAACATTCATCAGCTCCTGACTCAATCGCTAAATCTAAAATTTTTTCATCAGATATCTCTTTTTTATCAATTTTGATTATACCCAATTGTTGAAAATTGTGAGATGCTGAACCTTGAGTTCCTAAACTCCCACCACTTTTTTGAAAAATAGTTCTAATATTTGATGCGGTCCTATTTTTATTATCTGTTAAAGTTTCAACTATAACAGCAATCTTTTCTGGTCCAAACCCCTCGTATCTTAAATTTTCAAAATTTGCTCCTGTAGCTGCAGAAGATTTATCTATTGCTCTTTCAATATTATCTTTAGGCATATTTGCAGATCTAGCAGCCTGTACTGCAGATCTTAGTCTGGGGTTCATTGCTGGATCTTTGTCACCAAGTTTTGCTGCAACAGTAATCT
>CACGHF010000033.1 GCA_902572775.1 uncultured Pelagibacteraceae bacterium | reverse complement strand
TGGTCTCAAACCATGCCATAAATAAAAAGCTTCCAATGCTTGATATATAAACATTAGTTTGCCATTTTCACTAATATTTCCAAGCTTTTTACCCTCCTTTAAAAAATTTGTTTCTGCTGGATTATAGATTACATCATAAAATAATTTATTTTTTCCAACTTTAGAGAAATCTAAGTTTATGCTTTCATTATTTAAACCTAAACTTGTAGCATTTATTAACACATCAAATTCAGGTAAATCACCCCATGTTGTGAGTGTAATATTGTTAAATTGATTTTTTATATCTTCTGCTTTTTCTTTTGTTCTGTTGGTAATATTAATTTTAGAAACATGCATTTTTTCTAAAGCAAGAATTATTGAAGGAACTACTCCACCGGCTCCTAAAATTAAAACTTTTTTATCCTTAAAATTAAAATTTAAATTTTTAATTGCTTTAGCAAAGCCGAAAATATCAGTATTGTGTCCTACCAAGTTGTTATTTTTTAAAATTACTGTATTTACTGATTGTGTCTGATCTGCCTCTGGGCTTAATCCATCTAAATAAGGAATTACCGACTTTTTGAATGGAACGGTAACATTAATACCGTTAATTTTTGTTTCTTTAAGTTCAGAAAATACAGTTTTCAAATCATTCTCTTCAATTTTTTTTTTATCATAAATGGCATCAATTTTATTTTCTTTAAACCAATGGTTATGAAGCTTCGGTGACAACGAATGATCAATGGGATTACCAATTACAAAATATTTTTTCATTCTAAAGAGCCTATATATTCTTTAATTTTTTTTACAGGTAGTCCCATAATTGTATCCTCATCGCCTTCTATACTTGCAAACAAATTTCTACCCTCTCCCTCTATTTGGTAGACATTATATGCGTAAAGGGTTTCATCAGGTATTTTAGATAAATAATTTTTTAACGCATCATCAGTAAAATTTTTCATAGTCAATTTTGCCTTATCTGTATAGTTCCAAATCATAGATCCATTTTTTGATATACAAACAGAACTAATTAAAAAATGTGATTTACCATTAAGTTTTTTTAATATCTCCATTGCTTCTTCTCTGCTTTCTGGCTTAGATATTAATTCACCCTCTAAATCTATCACACTATCTGCTCCCAAGACTATTTCATCGGTTTTTTTCATACTAACTTTGTTTGCCTTTAATTCAGCTAGGTTTTTTGAAATTATTTCTGAGCTTGCTTGTTCTTTTAACAAACTTTGTTTAACAGGATCTTCATCTACGTTTGATGGTTCAACAACACATTGTATATTATTTTTATCTAAAATATCTTTTCTAACCTTGCTTTTTGAAGCAAGAATAATCTTATTTAACATTGTTTAAATATATTTCGTGAATTTTAATTATAGAGGCCGCTGTTTCTTCTACAGATTTTCTTGTTACATCTATTAGGGGCCATTTATATTTTTGGAAAGTTTTTTTAGCTTCTACCACTTCTTTTTTGATATTCTCTAAGTCTGTGTATTGAGTGTTTTCAGTTTCTTTTAATGAATTCATTCTATTCTTCCTTAAGTCAGCCAGTCTTTCTGGTTCAGTACTTAGTCCTACTACACAAGCCATTTTAGGATTTTTTTTAAGAGTTTCGGGCAATGAATTTTCATTTACTAAAGGAATGTTTGATGTCTTAAATCCTTTATTAGCTAAATAAATAGATGTAGGTGTTTTGCTGGTTCTGCTTACGCCTACAAGAATTATGTCTGATTTATGTACTTCGTTTATTAAATTTCCATCATCATGATTCATTGTAAATTGAATTGCCTCTATTCTATCGTAATACTCTTCGTTTAATATGTGTTGACCGCTTGGTTCATGTGTTGCTTTTTGATTAAGAATTTTTGAAAAATTTAAAATTAAGTTTCCCAGAACACCAAAACATGGAATTCTTTTATCCTCGCTTACGTTGGCTAAATATTTAGCAAGGTTGTTATCTACAATTGTATATAAAATTATTGCATTTGAGTTTTTTTTTGCATCTTCTAAAATTTTTAAAATTTGGTTTTCCGTTCTTGTAAAGGAATAAGAATGAACCTTGTATTCTATATTTAAAAATTGAGCTTTCAGCGCTAGGAATATTCTGTCTAAGGTTTCGCCGGTTGAATCTGATATTAAATATATTTGATATGTATTACTCATGAATAAATTGTTAATAAATTTGTATTATTTTAATTAAATTACATAATTCAAAATTTTTTAAAACTACCTTGTAAAAACTGTTATTTATTAACATTAATAATAAACAGGGTAAAACAATCCACAAAAATCAATATGGCAAAAAAAGCTTCATTTTAAACAATTTTAGTCGCAAAAGATATTGATAAACTGTGAATATAATGTTTATAAAAAATAATCACCTTTATTCACAGGATATATTACAACTACAATAATTAATAATACATATTTATGAAACCTTTAAACAAAGTAATAATCAATAAAGACACTTCATTTAATCCTATATGGATTATGAGACAAGCAGGAAGATATTTACCAGAATTTAGAGAAATCAGAAAAGAAAATCCTAATTTTGTTAATCTATGTTTAAACGAAGATTTATCTTCAGAAATAACTCTGCAACCTCTAAGAAGATTTGATTTTGACGCAGCAATAATTTTTTCAGATATTTTAATGCTTCCATATGGTTTGGGTCAAAAAGTAGAATTTGAAAAAAACTTTGGTCCAAGATTGGGTGAATTAAACTTAAATGAAATTGCTAAGATTGATGAAATAGACTTTGTAGAAAAAATACATCGTGTATATAGGGCAATTAAAAAAGTTAGCTCGGATAATGCTTTAAACAAAAAAAACACCATTGGTTTCGTTGGTGCTCCATGGACATTATTGGTTTATATGATTAATCAACAATCTCCTAAAAAAAATTTGAAAAAAGATTTTTTTAAAGATGAGTTTTTAATAAATAGAATTTTATTAATTATTGAAAAATTTTTAAAAACTCATATAAAAAATCAAATTGAAAATGGCGCAAACATAATTCAGATCTTTGATAGTTGGGCGGGCCTGTTAGAAGAAAAGGATTTGCCCAATTATGTATATTCCCCAACTTTAAATTTAGTAAATTATGTAAAATCTTTAAATGTGCCAGTGATATGTTTTCCTAGAGAAATAAAAAATTATAAGGAATTTTGTGATATTGTTAAGCCTGATGCTATTAGTATTGACTATAACGTTGATCCAAAAAAAATACTTAAAGATGTAAAAATACCTATTCAAGGCGGCTTAGATCCAAAAATTTTGTTAACAGACAAAGAAACATTAAAAAAAGAAGCTTTAAAATATCTCGATATTTTTAAAGATCATCCGTATATATTTAATCTTGGTCACGGTATTCTTCCTGAAACAAATCCAGGAATGGTTGAAAACTTAATTAAAATCGTAAAAAACTTTAAATGATTGAAGAAAATCATCCAACTATAAATTATGGTAAAACAGGTGTACTTATTATTAATCTGGGTACACCCGATTCTACTAATTGGTTTGATATAAGAAAATATTTAAGAGAGTTTCTTTCTGATAGAAGAGTTATTGAGGTAAATCCGTTTGTTTGGCAAATAATTTTAAATTTGTTTATTTTAAACTTTAGGCCTTCTAAAACTGCTAAAGCGTATAAAGAAATATGGATGAAGGATGAAAATATTTCTCCACTTCTTTACTATACTAAAAAGCAAAGAGAAAAAATTTCAAATTCACTATCCAAAGAAAATATTATTATAGATTTTGCGATGAGGTATGGAAATCCCAGCATTAAAAGCAAAATTCATAAATTACAGAAAATGGGCTGTGAAAGTTTAGTGATACTTCCTCTCTATCCTCAATATGCGGCGGCTACTACGGCAACAGTTTGTGATGAAGTATACAGAACTTTAATGAAAATGAGGTGGCAACCTTCTTTAAAAATAGTTCCTCATTATGAATCTGACCCACTTTATATTGATGCAATTGTTAATTCGATTAATAAAAAAATAAATGAAATTAGTTGGAAACCAGATTTAATTATCGCCTCTTATCACGGAATACCAAAAAAATATTTTGATAAAGGCGATCCTTATCATTGTTACTGTCATAAAACGACAAGACTTATTTCAGAAAAATTTACTTCAATTAAAATTAAAACTACGTTTCAGTCTAGATTTGGTCCACAAGAATGGCTTCAACCATATACTGACAAGACTTTAGAAAGTTTGCCTAAAGAGGGTGTTAAAAATGTTCTTACAATCTGTCCAGGCTTTGCTTCCGACTGTGTGGAGACTTTAGAAGAAATACAAATTCAAGCCAAAGAAAGCTTTCTAAATTCAGGTGGAGAAAATTTCGATATGGTTCCTTGTTTAAATGATAATAATGATCATATCATTTTACTAAAATCATTAATTGAAAAAAATATCTGATATATGAATTTGTACTTATTATTTAAATCTTTACATTTAATTGCTGTTGTTTCTTGGATGGCAGGTCTTTTATATCTTCCTAGAATTTTCGTTTACCATGTCGAAAATAAAGATAAAAAAGAAGCAACTGATATATTTGAGGTGATGGAAAAAAGATTATTTTTTTACATTATGCGACCCGCAATGATTTTTACTTGGGTTTTTGGATTAATATTAATATATCTTAATGGAATAGATATTTTCTTTCAATTATGGTTTCAAATTAAGATTGTCCTAGTGATATTGTTATCAGCTTATAATGATTTTTTAGGAAAATGCCTTGCCGCTTTAAAAGATTCAACAAATACAAGATCTGCAAAATTTTTTAGGATTATTAACGAAATACCTACGGTTATCTTAATTATCGTTGTATTTTTAGCTATTTTTAAGCCAATCTAGGGTTGAAAAAATAACATCAGTATATATATTATGACTATCTGATAAGTCCTTATCAAAAAATTAATCATGAACATACAAGAACTAAAACTAAAATCATCTGAACAACTTATAAGTCAAGCAGAAAAGCTTGGTATTGAAAATGCTAGTACATTAAGAAAGCAGGAAATACTTTTCGCAATTCTTAAAAAGGTTGCCGAAAAGGAAGAAATTACTGGTGTGGGTGTTTTACAGCTATTACAAGATGGCTTTGGTTTTTTAAGAGCTATGGAGTCTAACTATCTTCCAGGACCAGATGATATTTATGTAAGCCCTAATCAAATTAGAAAATTTGGTTTGAGAACTGGAGATACAGTTGAAGGACCTGTAAGAGCCCCTAAAGAAGGAGAAAGATATTTTGCATTATTACAGGTTAGTAAGATAAATTTTGAAGAGCCAGAAAAAGCAAGGCACAAAATTGCATTTGATAATTTAACGCCGTTATATCCAGATAAACAATTGGTAATGGAAGTTGAGACTACAAAAGTTGAAAAAAAACAAGATTTAACTCCAAGACTAATTGATCTAGTTAGCCCAATTGGCAAAGGGCAAAGATCTATAATTATTTCTCCACCCAAAGCTGGAAAAACAATGATATTGCAAAGCATAGCAAACTCAATAGCAAAAAATTATCCAGAGTGTTACCTGATGGTGTTGCTGATTGATGAACGTCCAGAAGAAGTAACAGACATGCAAAGAACAGTAAAAGGCGAGGTGATCAGTTCTACTTTTGATGAACCGGCTCAGAGGCATGTGGCAGTAGCCGAAATGGTTATAGAAAAAGCCAAAAGACTAACTGAACATAAAAAAGATGTTATCATTTTATTAGATTCTATAACTAGACTGGGAAGAGCCTATAATGCAGTGATACCTAGTTCAGGAAAAGTTTTAACTGGTGGTGTTGACGCAAATGCACTTCAGAGACCTAAAAGATTTTTTGGTGCAGCAAGAAATATTGAAGAAGGTGGTT
>CACGHF010000032.1 GCA_902572775.1 uncultured Pelagibacteraceae bacterium | reverse complement strand
ATTTTGCAAAAATTGAGACGAAAAATGGACATGAGAAAAATAAAGCATTCGCTGTAGCTAAAGGCATATAGGTTAAAGAAATAAAGAATGCAGAAAAGGCTAAAAAATGAAGAATTACTCTAACAAACGTTAAAAAAGGATAATAGGTTTTTAAAGAAACTTTTTGACCTCTAAATTTGATGTAACAAAACAGTAAAATTGCAGCAACAAAATATCTTCCAAAGAAGATTTCATAAAGTGCTGCTTTTTCAAAAATAAATTTAATTAAAGAGTCTTGCATTGCAAACAAAGTCATTGCTGCAATTATTAAAAGAATTCCTTTTGAGTTATTATCAGTGCTCATTATGCACCTATATCAAAAAAAAAATCTCTCGAAAATTTAATTATTTCTTCAATTTAGAGGTGAATAGAAGACCTTCGTTTGAAAATTTTGACTTATTTTGTTCAATAAAGTCTCTCATTAATTTTACTTTTTCTTCCTCAAATTCTGTGACTTTCCTTTTACTTAAATCTATATACAGCGATATCCATTCCATAGAAGCTGAAATTTTATTAGTTTTTTGAGAAATCATTTCCATCTTTAAATGAAGTCTTTTTTTGTCGTGGTCAAAATAGGTTAGATTAACATTTACTTTTTCACCTTCTTTAACTTCGTTTAAGTATTTAGTATTTGTCTCAACAACCATGGTACTTCTATTAAGATCTTTTGCTGCAGTTCCTCCCATTTTAAATTTTTCAAGTGCAACTTCCCATGCTTGATCAAAAACAAGAACATAATAAGCCATGTTCATATGATTGTTGTAATCAACCCATTCTTGTTTTACTTCGAAAGTTTTTAATAACACTTTATGATCTTGTTAATGAAGACTGTAATTCTTGATTTGAAATGTACCCCTTTACATTTCCACTTTTATCAACCACTTCACAATTTGAATCAGAACAAACGATTTTTGGTAAAAAATCTTCAATAAATTCATCTTCATTTACTTTTATTAAGTTTGATTTATCTATGTCATTAGCCTGATCAGCAGTTTTCATAATAATTTTTGCCTTGATAACTTTTGCTCTATTCACATCTTTTACAAAAGCTTTTACATAATCATCAGCAGGGTTCATAATAATTTCCTCGGGAGTTCCTACTTGAACTAATTTTCCAGAGTTTAGTATCCCGATATGATCACCTAATCTTAATGATTCATCTAGATCGTGAGTAATAAATACAATTGTTTTTTTTAGTTCTGCTTGAAGATCAATTAATTGTTTCTGCATATCACTTCTAATCAGAGGATCTAGAGCGCTGAAAGCTTCATCCATTAACATAATATCTGTATCAGTAGCTAACGCTCTTGCTAGACCAACACGTTGCTGCATTCCTCCTGATAATTGAGCAGGGTATTGATTTTCAAAACCAGTTAGACCAACTGCATCGATTTTTTCCATTGAGATTTTATTTCTTTCATCTTCACCTTTTCCTTGCATCTCAAGCCCGTAACCAACATTTTGAATCACTGTTTTATGTGGGAATAAACCAAATCTTTGAAATACCATGCTCATTTTATGTCTTCTGAATTCAATAAGCTTATCTTTATCAAGCGACATTACATTCGTGCCCTCAACTAAAATTTCACCATCAGTTGGATCGATTAGTCTATTTAAATGTCTTATTAGTGTTGATTTCCCTGATCCTGATAAACCCATACAAACAAAGGTTTCTCCTTCTTCAATTTTAAGCGAAACATTATCTAATCCAACGGTATGACCTGTTTGCTCTAAAATTTCATCTTTAGTTGCACCATTTTTTACCATTGGTAGTACAGAGGATGGGTTGTTTCCAAAAATTTTGTATACGTTGTTGATCTCAATTTTTGACATGATGTAATGTTCTAACAGTTACAATCATCATATGTAAAACAAATATTATACAACTTACAATTGTTTTAAGAAATAACGGTTGTATTTATTTGCTTTTACTTATTTTTTAAATAAGAATTTTATTTATGGCGCAAACAGATAAAGATGTGCGACTAGAGTTGTCTGCTCTCTATAGAATTTTACATATGTACGGTATGACTGATCTTGCAAATCAATGTGCAGGTGCAAGATCTGCTGAAGATAAAAATTGTTCTTTTGTTCATCCATACGGAATGTTTTATGAAGAAATTACCGCTTCATCTTTAGTTAAAATTGATCAAAACGGAAAAAAATTAGATTCAGATGGACCTTGGTTAAATGATGGATGCATTAACCTTGCTCAATGGATTTTTAATAAAAGAGACGATGTAAATTTTTATGTTCATGGACATGCCAACGATGTGATGGCTGTTGGTGGAACTAAAGAGGGTTTAATGTATCTCTCACAGGCTGCAGTTTATTTAAATCATCTTGTTGGATATATTGATTATGAATTTGTTGAGGACAAAGAATTTGGAAGCAAATTTGAAAACCTAATTAGCAAACACGACATTTTGATTACTAGAAATCATGGATATTACACAGTAGGAAAAACTGCAGCAGAAGCATTTTTCAGAGCTTATTATCTGGAGCAAGCATGTTCAGTTCAGGTAAAAAATCTTGCTATGGGTTTAAACAAGCATGAAATAGATAAACAGAAAGCTTCATATTTCTGGGAAAACATGAGCGACTCTGATGATTATAATTATGATGGAAAAACAGAGTGGGCTGCTTTATTAAGAAAACTAGAGAGAGAACATTCAAATTATAAAAATTAATGGAACAAAATTTTACAATTAAAAACATAACTAAAAATTCTACAAATTTAGAAGTTGACTGGAGTGATGGAAAAAAAAGTAAATTTAATTATTTATGGCTAAGAGACAATTGTCCGACTGCACACGACAAAGACTCACGTCATAGAATGTTTAATATTTTAAAAGTATCAAATAATATTAATCCAAAAAAATTTGCAGTAAATAATGAAGGCAAGCTTGAAATTGAATGGAGTGAAGGTGACCACATAAGTTATTATGATCAAAATTGGTTAAGAGAAAACTGCTATACTATAAAAAATAATTTAGAATATAAATCTCCATATCAACTTTGGGACAACTCTTTACAAAATGATCTGAAGTCAATTGAGATTGAACATGATGAAATTATGAGTTCAGATGAGGGACTTGTCAGATGGTTAGAGCTCTTACACCAAACTGGAATTGCTATAGTAAAAAATGCTCCAACCGAAAATAATTCTGGCTTTAAAATTTTAAACAGAATTAGCCATACTAGAGAAACTTTTTTTAAAACACCTTTTGAAGTAATTAATATTCCTAAACCAAACAATTCTGCTTACACAGCACATGCCCTAAGAAATCATATGGATTTACCATGGTTTGAAACACCACCTGGTTATCAATTTCTTCATTGTTTGGTTAATTCTGCAACAGGAGGAGACTCATCCGCTGTAGATGGCTTTGCAGTTGCAGATTATTTAAGAAAAAATGAGAAAGAAATATTTGATACGCTAGTAAAAGTTCATTTAAAATTTAGAGACATGGATTATACACAAGAGTCTGTTAGAAGTTATTACGCACCCGCGATATCTCTAACAAAAGATAATGATTACCATGATATTCGGTTTAGCGTAGCAACGATGGATGCTTTAGACTGTCATCCCGATTTGATGGATAAAGTTTATAAAGCTCATCACCGATTTGGAAATTTACTTCATGACGATCAATTCCAGATTAAATTTAGATTAGGACCGGGTGATATTTTTTCTTTTAACAATAGACGATTATTACACGGTAGAACTGAATATGATCCAAACTCAGGTCATAGACATTTACAAGGTTATTACATGGATCGAGATGAAATTATTGGAAGACTAAGATATTTAAAAAATTCGGTTAATTCCAACCAGTAACATTCTTTACTTCAAGATATTCCTCAAGGCCCCAAACACCTCCTTCTCTCCCATTACCTGATTGTCTGTAACCACCGAATGGAGTTCCGGCATCTGCTCCATTTCCATTAATGTAAACACATCCAGATCTTAATTTTTTAGCAACACGATGTGCTTTTTCTCTATCTTCAGTTTGCAAATAATTTCCAAGACCATAAGAAGTATCGTTTACAATATTGATTGCCTCATCTTCAGTTTCAAAGGGAATTATAGATAATACAGGTCCAAAAATTTCTTCCTTAGCAATTCTCATTTCATTAGTTACATCTGTAAATATAGTTGGTCTGATGAAGTACCCTTTGTTCAAACCGTTTGGTAACTCAGGTCCACCTGCTGCAAGAGTTGCGCCTTCAGAAATTCCACTTTCAATAAGATTTATAATTTTATCATATTGAATTTTAGAAATTACTGGTCCTATATGATCTCCTTTTTTTGAAGCTTGATCTACTTTAATTTTGTTTGCTTCATCTACAGCTTCTTTAACAGCTCTTTCGTAAATTGATTTTTCAACCAGCATCCTTGTTGGTGCATCACAAGATTGACCAGAATTGCTCATTACATTTCTAATACCGTCTCTTACTGCATCTTTATAACTATCAGCAAAAACAATATTTCCACCTTTTCCACCCAATTCAAGACAAACTCTTTTAATTGTTTCAGCAGCATTTTTTGAAATTAATCTTCCTGCTCTTGTTGAACCTGTGAAAGAAACCATATCAATATCAGGGTGGCTTGAAATGTGGGTTCCCACTCCTGCACCGTCTCCATTTACCAAATTAAATACACCTTTTGGAAAACCTGCTTCATCAATCATTTCTGCAAATAACATTCCAGAAATAGGAGCAATCTCTGATGGTTTTAAAATCATTGTACATCCTGTTGCGAATGCAGGAACGACTTTTAAAGCAATTTGATTAATTGGCCAATTCCACGGTGTGATTAATCCACAAACTCCAATTGGCTCATAATAGATATGATTATTTGATTTATTATTAAAGTGTTCATCAAATTTAAAATTTTTTAATCTTAAAATGAAATCATCTAAATGATCTTTCCCTGAAACTGTTTGAACATCTGTTGCCCAATCCATTGGTGCACCCATTTCAAGAGAAATAGCCTCAGCCATTTCATTAAATCTTTTTTTATAAACTGATGATAATTTTTCAAGTAAACTAAGCCTTTCTTCCTTGCTAGTTTCTTTCCAAGTCTCAAAGGCATTTTTTGCTGATTTAACTGCTAAATCTATATCCTCTTTTGAACCTAGAGAAATAATAGCAAATGGGTCTTCATTGCATGGATTAATTACGTCAAAATCATTTTTTTTAATTGGATCAACCCATTGACCATTAATGTAAAATTTTCTTTTATCTAACATTTTCTATCATAACACATAAATTAAATTTCATATCCTTTTTCCTCAGGTTCGTTATCTACTAACTCATCAGGAAAACCATTAGCTCTAAAATTAATATTATTTAAATCCTCCATTCTTTTCACAATCATTGATGACCAAGCTCTGGAACCATATTTTTTTTGACCATCTTTAAAAATTTCAACTATTCGTGGAGAAATTTCTAAAGGGGCATTAAGTTTTTTTGCAAGATTATCAAATAGACTTGTGTCTTTTAAAACTAAATCCATTGTAAAATTTATATTGTAAGATCCGTTTAATATTACCTGACTTTCAGTTTCATGCACAAATGAATTACCAGATGAAATAGCAATACCTTTATAAGTTTTTGATAGATCCAAATTAGATTTTTTTGCTACAGTCCAAGCCTCACCTAATGCAACTAAATGAACAGATGCTAGATAATTTGTAATTACTTTTAATACACTTGCTGTACCAAGCTCACCCGTGTGCAATATTTTTCTTCCCATAACAGTTAATGCAGGTAAAATTTTTTCAAATGCTTTTCTTCCTCCACCCACGAATATAGCAATATTACCTGTTGCTGCTCTATGACATCCACCACTCACAGGTCCATCCATTGGTATAGCTTTTTTCTCTATTACTTTTTTCCCAAGTCTTTTTACTTCATTTTCATCTGTGGTGCTCATTTCTAACCAAATTTTATTCTCTGATAATCCATTTATAA
>CACGHF010000031.1 GCA_902572775.1 uncultured Pelagibacteraceae bacterium | reverse complement strand
AGAATGGCAATATTTGCATTAGGTATAATGCCTTACATTTCTTCAGCAATTATAGTTCAGCTTTTGACTGGGGTTTCTGACTATTTTAAAAATCTAAAAGCTCAAGGTGAGACAGGCAGAGCTAAAATTACACAAATCACTAGATATGGAACAGTATTACTTGCAACAGTTCAAGGATATGGTTTATCTGTTGGTCTAGAGTCATCGGCTGACTTAGTAATTAACCCAGGAGTTTTTTTTAAAATAACTACTGTTACAACAATTGTTGCAGGAACAATATTTTTAATGTGGCTGGGAGAACAAATTACTCAAAGAGGTATTGGTAACGGTATATCGTTAATAATTTTTGCTGGTATTGTAGCAGAAATTCCAAGAGCTTTGGTTACAACTTTTGAATTAGGTAGAACGGGTGCTGTTTCAACATTTATGATCCTAGCTATATTTGTTCTATTAATTGTTACAATTCTTTTTGTAGTTTTTATGGAAAGAGCATTAAGAAAAATTCTTATTAATTATCCAAAAAGACAAATGGGAAACAAAATGTATGGAGGAGAGTCATCACATTTACCTTTAAAAATAAATCAGGCTGGAGTAATTCCTGCAATTTTTGCTTCTGCACTTCTATTACTACCGGTAACATTCTCAAATTTTTCATTTTCTAACAATGAAACATTTTTAAACTTGAGCTCTTATTTTACGCAAGGTCAACCTCTTTATATGTTGCTGTATGCTTCAGGAATAATATTTTTTACTTTTTTTTATACGTCTATAACATTCAATCCAACAGAAACTGCTGAGAATCTTAGGAAGTATGGAGGTTTTGTACCAGGAATTAGACCAGGCGAAAGTACAGCGTTGTATATTGAAAATATTTCAACAAAATTAACTACGATTGGTGCTCTATATTTAACTCTAGTTTGTTTGATGCCGGAATTTTTAATTGCAAACTATCCAATACCTTTTTATTTAGGTGGTGCATCTATATTAATTGTTGTTGTGGTAGCTATCGATACTGTAACACAAATACAAACAAGATTAATGAGTTCACAATACGAACAACTGATTAAAAAAACAAAATTTGGTAAGTAAGTGAATATAATTTTATTTGGACCTCCTGGTGCTGGAAAAGGTACTCAGTCTAAATATCTCGTAAATAAATTAAATGCTTTTCAAATTTCAACAGGCGATCTTTTAAGAGAAGAAATCAAAAAAAATTCAGACGTTGGTAAAGCAATAACCAATGACATGAGTAATGGAAAATTTATAAGTGATGATATTGTTAATAAACTTATAGAAAATTTAATATCTGATCCTCAAAAAAAAAATAAATTAATCTTTGATGGATATCCTCGATCATTAAGTCAGGCAAAAAATTTAGAAGCAGTACTAAAAAATTCAAATCAGAGCATAGATTTAATTTTATTTCTAAACGTAGATAAAGAAACAATTCTTAAAAGGCTTGAAAAGAGAAAAATTATAGAAAACAGGTCTGATGATGATACTCATACGATAATTTCAAGGTATGAGAAATACATGGAAACAACCCAACCAGTTCTAAATTTCTACTCTGAGAATCCAAATTTTAAAGAGATTGATGGAAGCTTAGAAATTGAAGAAATAACAAGGAAAATAGACACTTTTATCAATGTATAAGACGTTGACTTTGATTAATCTTCTTATATAAAAGGCACAATTTATCACAAAAATTATGGCTCGTATCGCAGGTATAAACATTCCACAGAATAAACTTGTTCACATAGGTTTAACTTATATTTATGGTATTGGTGATAAATTCTCTCAACAAATTTGTTCATCTTTAGAAATCCCAAGAGCTAAAAGGGTAAATGAATTAACAGATGAAGAGATTTTAAAAATTAGAGAGTACATCGATCAAAACTTTAAAGTAGAAGGTGATTTAAGGAGAGATTATTCATTAAGTATTAAAAGATTAATTGATCTAGCTTGTTACAGAGGAACAAGACATAGAAAAAAATTACCTGTTAGAGGACAAAGAACTAGATGTAATGCTAGGACAAGAAAAGGAAAAGCAATCGCTATTGCTGGAAAAAAATTAACACCAACTAAAAAATAGTTATGGCTAAAACTGATAAAGTTGAGAATAAAGATCAGAAAGTAGAAAAGTCTACTAAAAAAAGTGTAAAAAGTTCTTATTCAAAAAAGAAGAAAGTTAAGAAAAATATTTTAAATGGAATTGCTTATGTGCAATCAACATTTAATAATACCATCATCTCTATTGCTGATACAAATGGAAATGTAATTTCATGGGCATCTGCAGGACAAAAAGGGTTTAAGGGATCAAGAAAATCAACTCCTTATGCCGCACAGATAGCAGCCGACTCTGCAGCTTCGAAAGCTCTTGAGTATGGAATGAAAACTTTATCTGTTGAAGTTAAAGGCCCTGGATCAGGAAGAGAAACAGCTTTAAGAGCATTGCAAGCTAGAGGATTTAAGATTTTGTCAATCAAAGACACTACGCCTATGCCTCATAATGGAACTAGACCACCAAAGAAAAGGAGAGTTTAATGGAAGTCGAAAATGTTAATGTAAAAAATTGGAAGTCATTAATCAAGCCATCTAAATTAGATGTTCAAATAAGTGATGACTTAACCCATGCAAAAATTGTAGCTGAGCCTTTAGAAAAAGGTTATGGATTAACTTTAGGAAATTCTCTAAGAAGGATTTTATTATCATCTATAAGAGGAGCTGCTGTAACATCAATTCAAATTGATGGTGTTTTACATGAATTCACTTCAATAAAAGGTGTTAGAGAAGATGTAACTGATATCGTTTTAAACGTAAAATCTTTAGCACTGAAAAGTAATTCTGAGGGTACAAAAAAACTAATATTAGATGCTAAAGGACCTGGAGAAATTAAAGCTTCAGATATAGCTCCAGTTGCAGATGTTGAGATTTTAAATCCTGATTTAGTTATTTGTAATCTAGATGAAAATACTACTTTTCATATGGAGATGAATGTTAATACAGGTAAAGGATATGTTCCTGCAGAACTAAATAAACCTGAAGAGCCACCATTAGGCCTTATTGCTATAGACTCACTTTATAGTCCAGTTAAAAAAGTTTCATATTCAGTAAGTACTGCTAGAGAAGGTAAAGCACTAGATTATGACAAATTAATAATGGAAGTTGAAACTAATGGATCAATTTCTGCTGAAGATGCTGTAGCTTATTCAGCTAGAATTTTCCAAGATCAGCTCAAAATGTTTGTAAACTTTGATGAGCCAGTTGAAACTCCTGTAAAAGAAGTTTCTACTGAACCTGAATTTAACAAAAACTTACTAAGAAAAGTAGATGAGTTAGAGTTATCAGTTAGATCAATGAACTGCTTAAAAAATGACAATATAATTTATATCGGTGATCTAGTTCAAAAATCTGAAGGTGAAATGTTGAGAACACCTAATTTTGGAAGAAAATCATTAAATGAAATTAAAGAAGTTTTAACAGGTATGTCTCTATATTTAGGAATGGAAATTCCTAACTGGCCACCAGACAACATTGCAGAAATGTCTAAGAAATTGGAGGAAGCGATTTAATGAGACATGGTTTGGCAAATAAGAAGTTAAATAGAACATCAGAGCACAGAAAAGCTCTACTTAAGAATATGCTTAATTCTTTAATTAAGTATGAGCAGATTAAAACTACTTTGCCAAAAGCTAAATTTTTAAAACCTCAAGCGGATAAAATAATAACATTAGGTAAAAAAGAAACTTTACAGACAACTAAAATATTAGTTTCTAAACTACAAGATATTAAATCAGCCAATAAAGTTAAAAAAACACTATCTAAAAGATATCAAGATAGAAAAGGTGGTTACACAAGAATAATTAAAGCTGGATTTAGATATGGAGATAATGCTCCAATGGCAATAATTGAATTTGTTGATAGAGACGTTGAAGCTAAGAGAGTTGATAAACCAAAAAAAGACACAACTAAAGAATCTCCTAAAACGGAAGAGAAAAAACAAGCTACAGCTTAAATCTTAAATCATGAAAAAATCTTACATCGTTGATTCAACGTGTAATGATATGCGTTTGGACAGATGGTTAAGATTAAAAATTGGTAAAATTCCACAAGGACTTGTTGAAAAATATTTAAGAACAGGAAAAATAAAACTTAATAGAAAGAAAGTTAAAAGTTCTTTTAAAGTAAAAACGAAAGATGAAATAAATATATTTAACATTGAATTTAAAGAAACAATTCAGCAAAAAAAAATTAAGTTTTTACCATCAAAAGAAATTATAAAATCAAATGAAGATCAAATTATTGACAATAATGATAATTTTGTTGTTTTAAATAAAGCATCAGGCATATCAGTACAAGGTGGAACTAAATCAAAAAAAAATCTAGTTGATATTTTTGCTAAGAGTGAAATTTTTGAGGGTACAAAACCATTTTCTGTTCATAGATTGGATAAAGATACTTCTGGAGTTTTTATTATGGCCAAAAATAGAGAGAGCGCTCAATTGCTTACTTCTTTATTTAGACTAAGAAAAGTACACAAAACGTATTTAGCTATCTGCCAAGGTGAAATTAATAAAAAATCTGGCGTATGGGATGATGATTTAATTAGATACGATGGTGATAAAAAAATAATTGAAAAAGCAAAAACAATTTTCACAGTTATTGATAAAAATTCTGAAGCAAGTTTGTTAGAATTAAAACCTGTTACTGGACGAAAACATCAGTTAAGAAAACAATTATATGCAATTGGAAATCCTATATATGGAGATACAAAATATAAATTATCAAATTCCAATAAAGGAATTAATAAGAATTTAATGTTACATTCATATCAAATTAAATTTAAAATCAATGACATAAAACATACTTATTCAGCATTGTTACCTGATTATTTTAAAAAACTTTTAAAATCTAAAAGACTTAGATTTTCAAATTTGAAATAAAATTTTTAATTAATATATCACTTAGATTCGAGTAATCCTGATCTAAAATATTTTTTAAATTAGTTACTCCTTTATCTGAAATACCACATGGTACAATTTTTTTATAATTTTCTAGATTATTATTTATATTTATTGCAAAACCATGATAGGCAATCCATTTGCTAACTCTGATACCTATCGCAGCAATTTTTTTAACTTCATTATTATATTTATGCCATATGCCAATATTATCTTTATCTGGAAAAGTTTCTATTTTATAAAATTTTAAAGTTTGAATTATTGTTTTTTCAATAATTGTTATAAATTTTCTGATATCTTTTTTTTTCCTTAAATCTAAAACAAAATAACAAATCAATTGACCTGGTCCATGGTAAGTAATTTTACCACCTCTATTCGTTTCTAATATTTTAATAGACTTATCAATAATCTCATTCTCTTTATAAGAAGTTCCTGCTGTAAAAACTTCATTATGCTCCAAAGTCCAAATTAATTCTTGCTCATTATTTTTATATAAATCCTTTAATCTTGACTCTAGTATATTAATAGCATCAAAATAATTTACTGGTTTTATTGACTTTTTGATCTCTATGTTCATTTATAATTTGTATTATCTTTATTATGTATTAATAGTGCAAATCTAAATTATAGGTAGATTTATGTCTTTAACTAAAAAAACTAAAGATAAAAAAGTAAATTTTGAGTTTAATAAAGAATATTTAAGAGTTGTTACTAGCAAAATAGCTAACAATGATGCTCAATTTATTAACAATTCATTTAATGAAATGCACCCTGCTGATGCTGCAGATATTATCGAACATCTTAGTGAAGGAGACAGAGAAAGTTTAATTAAACTAAATAATTTCAATATTGATCCAGAGGTTTTTGTTGAATTAAATGAATCTATTCAATCAGAAATTATCACTTATTTATCGTCAGAATCTATAGTAAGTATTTTAAAAGGTTTAGAGTCAGACGATGCAATATCTATATTAGAAAATGTTCCTGAGGAAGACAAAAATGCAATTCTTAGTTCTTTACCCCCAAAAGATAGATTTGCTTTATTAGAAAGTTTAAGCTATCCAGAGGATACTGCTGCTAGACTTATGCAGCGTGAATTTACAGCTATACCAAGTAATTGGTCTGTAGGTCAAACAATTGACTATTTAAGAGAAAATAAAGATTTACCTGAAGAGTTTTTAGAAATTTTTATTGTTAATGAGGATTTTAAACCAATAGGTACTGTTCCTTCATCCAGAGTTTTGACAACACCTCGAGACACTAAAATGGCAACAATTATGTCAGAGTCACAATTATTAATTCCTGTTGAAATGGATAAAGAGGAAGTTGCTAACTTATTTGAAAATTACAATTTGAATTCAGCCGCTGTTGTAGACAAAAATAATAAATTAGTTGGTATGATTATGAACGATGACGTTTTAACAGTTTTGAAAGAGGAAACTGAGGAGGATGCTTTAAGATTAGCAGGGGTAGGAGATGAAGAAATTACTGATGGAGTTGTAAAAAAAACAAAGAGAAGATTCAATTGGCTTTTACTTAATTTATTTACTGCCTTTTTAGCTACATGGTGCATTAGTTTATTTGGAGCAACAATTGAACAAATGGTAGTATTAGCTTTTTTAATGCCTATTGTAGCATCTATGGGAGGAAA
>CACGHF010000030.1 GCA_902572775.1 uncultured Pelagibacteraceae bacterium | reverse complement strand
ATTGAGCAGCTGCTTTAGCTTTTGATAGTGGTCTTGTAAATTTACATTCTGGATAGTTTGAACATCCAATAAAGGCACCTCCTCTAAAACTATTTTTTAAACTAAGGGAACCCGTTTCACATAACTGACATTTTCTAACTATCTTTCCTTCTTTATCAGTGTCAAATATCAATGCTCCCAAACTTTCATTTAAAAGATCTAAAACCTCTCTAGTTCTTTTTTCTTTTACCTCTGAAACATTACTATTAAAATCTTTCCAAAACATTTCTAAGACTTTTAACCAACTTTCTTTTCCAGAGGTTATTTCATCTAGTTGATCCTCTAGTCCAGCTGTAAAGTTATAATCCACATACTTTGAAAATAATTTTTCTAAAAACGCAGAAATTAATTTACCTCTATCAGTTGGGAAAAATCTTTTATTAACTATTTCTGCATAACCTCTATTTGCTATTGTTGAAATTATACTTGCATAAGTTGAAGGCCTTCCAATTCCTAACTCTTCTAATTTTTTAACCAAACTAGCCTCAGAGTAACGTGGGGGAGGTTGGGTAAAATGTTGTTCATCAATAAGAGCTTCTATATTAATTGGTCCTTTTGACATCTCAGGTAAAATTTGCTCATCATCATCTTTGCTTTGATTTGAATAAACTTTTAAAAATCCATCAAATTTCAAAACGGATCCGCTTGATTTGCATATAGTTTTACCGTCCTCACACTCAATCGTTATAGTATTTCTATCAAATTTTGCCGTTTCCATTTGAGACGATAGAGCTCTAGACCAAATTAAAGAATATAATTTTTGCTGGTCAGAACTTAAATACTTTTTAACAGAATCTGGATTTCTATTAATATCAGTTGGTCTTATTGCTTCATGCGCTTCCTGGGCATTTTTTGCTTTTTTCCCTGAGTAATTATTTGGATTTTCTGGCAAGTATTCATTTCCATATTCTTTTTTAATAAAATTTCTAAAATCAGAGACAGCATCAGCTGATAAATTAGTTCCATCAGTTCTCATATAAGTAATTAATCCAACTGTATCTCCCTCAATTTCTATTCCTTGATAAAGTTTTTGTGCTATTTGCATTGTTCTTGATGCACCAAAACCCAGTCTACTAGAAGCAACTTGCTGAAGTGTTGAAGTAGTAAAGGGTCCTGAAGGATTTCTGCTAACAACTTTTGAGGAAATATCAGTTATGTTAAATTTTTTGGTCTTAATATTTGAAATTGCCTTTTCAATTTCCTCTTTATTTTTAAATGAGAATTTTTCAATTTTTTCTCCATCAAGTTGAGAAATACTTGCTGTAATTTTGCTTTTGTTTTTATCCTGAAAATTAACACTTAAAGTCCAAAACTCTTCAGGTTTGAATAATTCAATTTCATGTTCTCTTTCAGTAATCAATTTTAGTGCAACAGATTGAACTCTGCCTGCTGATTTTGAACCAGGTAATTTAGTCCAAAGTATTGGTGATATATTAAATCCCACTAAATAATCTAATGCTCTTCTAGCCATATATGCATCAACTAATAATGGCTCTATCTGTCTTGGATTTTCAATACCATGTGTGACGGCCTTTTTTGTTATTTCATTAAATACCACACGTTCAATTTCTTTATCCTTTAAAAGTTTTTTTTCATCTAAATATTCTTTTACATGCCATGCAATTGCTTCACCCTCACGATCTGGGTCGGTAGCAAGAATTATTTTTGAAGAATCTTTCGCAGCATCAGTAATTTCTTTTAAATATTTTTTTGAAAAGCTATCAACTTCCCATTCCATTTTAAAATTTTGATCAGGATCAACTGATCCATTTTTTGAAGGAAGATCTCTAATATGACCATAGCTAGCTAAAACGGTGTAGTTATCACCTAAATATTTATTAATTGTTTTCGCTTTAGCAGGGCTTTCAACTATGACTAGATTCATAAAATAACAAACTACTCAAAAGAGTTTGATAGTCAAATTAATAAATTTTTGTCTTAGTTTCTTCTTTATTTTTCAAGCGTTTAATATTTTCTCTATGGGTAAAAAATATTAAAATAAACATTATTGCGTAAAAAAATACATTCTCTAAACCCTCCAAAATTAAAATATAAACAGGTATAGAAAGTGATCCTAACAAGGAAGCTAAAGATGAATATTTAGAAATAAAAAAAATTATTAACCAACAAATACCAAACACTAAACCAAAAATAATATTTAAAGAAAAAAGTATCCCAACATATGTTGCTACACCTTTGCCACCTTTAAATTTTAACCATACTGGAAACACATGACCTATAAAAGCGCATAAAGCTGATATATATACTGCATCAGCAAAATTAATTTTAACGTATAAAACAGGTATTACTGCTTTTAACACATCAAGTATTAGTGTTGAATAACCAATTAACTTGTTACCAGTTCTTAAAGCATTTGTTGCGCCAATATTACCAGAACCGATTTCTCTAATATCTTTTTTTAAAAATATTTTGGTTAAAATTAATCCAAAAGGAATTGATCCCATTAGGTATGAGATTATACCTATTATAAAAAGTTCCATTTTTATATTTTAAATAATTCTATACCTTTTACAAATGTATTGGTTACTTTTCCTTGAAGTTTCTTATCTTCAATTGAAGTATTTTTAGATTTAGAGATTAAATTTTCTTTTTTTACAATCCATGGTTTATTGATATCTACTATACAAAAATCCGCATCATTACCAATAGACAGGTTTCCTTTGTTTATATTTAATATTTTTGCTGGGTTAGAGGTTAAAGCTTGAATTATAGTTTCAAGTTTTACAGACCCATTATGAAATAATTCTAAACTTAAGGATAACAATGTTTCGATACCAGATGCACCAGTTGCAGCTTGTGCAAAAGTTAATCTTTTAGATTCTTCATCTTCAGGTTTATGGTCAGAAACAATTACATCAATAGTTTTATCTTTTAATCCTTGAACTAAAACTTCTCGATCCTCTTCTCTTCTCAGTGGAGGTGATAATTTTAAAAATGTTCTAAAATCTCCAATATCATTTTCATTTAATGAAAGATTATTTATTGATACACCGCAAGTAAATTTAACATTTTGCTTACGTTCCTTAATTATATCTACAGATCTTCCTGCTGATAGTTGAGATATATGATATCGACATTTAGTTTTTTCTAAGAGAGTAAGATCTCTTTCAATTATAATTCTTTCAGCAATATCTGGTATGCTTGATAAGCCTAGTTTTGTTGCAATAATACCAGAATTAATCATGCCATTTTTAGCTAAATCGTAATCTTCAGCATGTTGCATTATAAGACATCCTAAATCTTTAGCTGAATTCATAATTCTAGACATAAGTCTCGTATTTTGAATTGTTTTTACTCCGTCAGTAAAAGCAATAATTCCTTTTTTAGCTAGCAACCCAAATTCAGTCATATTGGTGCCATCAGTGTTTTGAGTTAATGAAGCGCAAGGAAAGATATTTATTTTAGACTTATCACGTCCTCTTCTTTTTAAAAAATCTACAATTGATACATTATCTATAATTGGATCTGTATTGGGCATCGTTACAACTGAGGTAACTCCACCAGATAATGCAGCATTACTTAAAGTCCTAAAATTTTCTTTATATTCATATCCTGGCTCGCCTACAAAAACTCTCATATCCACTATACCAGGAAATATATATTTACCTTTTAAGTCAGTAGGCTTTTCCCTAGTTGGTAAATTGTTTGTATTTACCTTTTTTCCTATTGCTTCAATCTTTCCGTCTTCTCCAATTATTAATCCACCATTTTCGTTTATAGAATTATGAGGATCTATAATGTTTGCATTTATAAAGTATTGTTTTTTCATTTATTCACAAAATATTTTTAAACATGCCATTCTTACAGCAACACCTAATTCAACTTGTTCTTTAATCACACTTTTGTTTATGTCGTCTGCTAATCTTGTATCAATCTCAATTCCTCTATTCATTGGACCAGGATGCATAATTAAAGCATCTGACTTTGCGTGATCAAGTTTATCTGGCGTTAATCCATAATATTCATAGTATTCTCTATTCGATGAAAGATATGAACTGGTCATTCTTTCATTTTGTAATCTAAGCATCATTACAATATCACAATCTTTGAGACCCTTTTTCATATCAGTAAAAGTATTAACACCAAACTTTTCAATTTCTTTTGGCATAAGATTGGATGGTGCAACTATATTAACTTCTGCTCCTAACATTGTAAGAAGATAAATATTTGATCTAGCTACTCTTGAATGAAGTATGTCGCCACATATAGCTATTTTTAATCCCTGAATTTTTTTTTTTCGATTTCTAATTGTTAATGCATCTAATAACGCTTGAGTAGGATGCTCACGTCTTCCATCACCAGCGTTTAGAACGACACAATTAACTTTTTGAGATAACAGATTACAAGCACCAGAGTCTTGATGCCTGATCACAATTATATCAGGATGCATTGCATTTAAGGTCATAGCTGTATCAATCAAAGTTTCACCTTTTTTTATGGCTGAGTTACCCATATTCATTGACATGACGTCTGCACCAAGTCTTTTTCCAGCAAGTTCAAATGAGCTTTGTGTTCTAGTTGAAGGCTCAAAGAATAAGTTTATTTGTGTTTTACCTCTTAACACATCAATTTTTTTATTTTTACTCTGGTTTAATTTTATGAAAGTTTCTGACTCATCCAGGATATAATTAATATCATTAACTGATAAATCTTGGATACCTAACAGATGTTTTTGTGAGATTTTAATAGCTTTATTGGTTTTGATTGCCATTAAAATTAACTCTATAGCTATAAAGCCCCTAAATGGCAAGGATTAATTATTTAAATAATCTATAGCTCCTTGAAGAATAAATGCAGCTGCATTTTGATCTATATTTTTTTCACGCTTAGAAACATTAACATCAAGCTGACTGGATATATTAAACGCGCCAACAGTCGAAAGTCTTTCATCCCATAAACAAACATCCACATCAACATTTTGGTCTATATTTTTAGATACATCACTTACTGATTGAGCAGAAGGACCTAATGAACCATCCATGTTAATTGGATATCCAATGATAATTCCATTAATATTGTTTTCCTCTATTATTTTATTTAATTCGTTGATTAGATCATCATTATTAGTTTTATTGATCGTTTTAAAAGGTGTAGCTATTGACTGTTTTTCATCACAAATTGATACACCGATTCTTTTTGAACCAAGATCTAAACCAATCAATCTAGAGGTTTCAGACTGTTTTTTTTTGAATTCTTCAATAGTGATCATATTGTATATTTTAAACTTAAGTGATAGTTTGCGACATATTTAAATACCATATGAGCATCGATCTTAAAACAATAAAACATATATCTAAACTATCAAGAATTTCTGTAGATGAGAAAAAAGCAGAAAAACTTGCAGGAGATTTAAATTCAATTTTCGATTTTATTGAAAAACTTAACGAATTAAAAACTGACAATGTTGAACCATTAACTTCTGTTGCTGAAACAACTCTAAAACTAAGATCAGATGAGGTAAAAAGTAAAAACTTAAGAGATCAAGTAATAAAAAATTCTCCAAAGGAAAATGAAGATTATTTTGTAGTACCAAAGGTAATTGAATAATGTCAGATATAACTAAACAATCTTTATCTGAGTTAGTAGAAAATATAAAAAGTAAAAAACTTTCCTCAAGTGAAGTTACTAAAGCATTTGTTGAAAGATCAGAAAAATCAAAAGAATTAAATGCATATATAACTGAAGATTATGCAAATGCTTTGAATAAAGCAAAAAAGTTTGATGAAAAACCTAATCTTGATCTGAAATTGCCTGGCATTCCAATGGCTGTAAAAGATTTATTTTGTACAAGAGATTTAAGAACTACGGCAGGCAGTAAGATTTTAAATAACTTTGTTCCTACTTATGAGTCAACAGTCACACAAAACATTTGGAATGAAGGAGCTATCCTAATTGGAAAATTAAATTGTGATGAATTTGCAATGGGTTCATCTAATGAAACTAGTTTTTTTGGTAATGTACAAAACCCAATTGATAAAAATTTAGTTCCGGGAGGTTCTTCAGGTGGATCGTCTTCTGCTGTAGCTGCTCAATTAACACCAATAACTATTGGAACAGATACAGGTGGATCTATAAGACAGCCTGCTTCATTTACTGGAACTGTCGGATTAAAACCTACTTATGGTAGTTGCTCTAGATACGGAATTGTAGCATTTGCATCATCTCTAGATCAAGCTGGTCCAATGGCGCAAAATGTTAAAGATTGTGCATTGTTGCAGGAAGTTATTAGCACTTATGATGAAAAAGATTCTACATCAATAGACTTTAAAAGAAACGAGTACAGCAAAGAATTAACAAAAGATATTAAAGGTAAAAAAATAGGAATACCCAAAGAATATAGGGTAGATGGTATGCCTAAAGAAATAGAAGACCTATGGAAAAAAGGTATTGAATATGCAAAAGATTGTGGTGCTGAGATTATCGATATATCTCTACCTCATACCAATTATGCATTACCAACTTATTACATAGTAGCACCAGCAGAGGCCTCATCTAATTTGGCTAGATACGATGGTGTTAAATATGGTTTTAGAGCTGAAGGAGAAAATCTTATTGATATGTATGAAA
>CACGHF010000029.1 GCA_902572775.1 uncultured Pelagibacteraceae bacterium | reverse complement strand
GCAAATAATTTTTTTAAAAAGAAATTTAACAAAACTTTTAGAGATGAGGTAAATAAAAATTTTACCAACAATCAAATAAAAAATTTGTTACCTAAACTTCCAAAAGAAAAAAAAATAATTACTTATTATACCTCGACTGAGTATGAGCAAGAGGCATATTTAAAATTAAAATATAAACAACTTGAGGTTTTTAAAAATTTTTATGCGTGCATTAAGAAACTTAAGAATGTACATCTAGTAATAAGAGTTCATCCATCTTTATCAAAAAAAAATGATTTAAGTTGGAAGCAGTTTGAGGGAAAAAATGTTACTTTAGTAAGTTCTGTATCTAATGTAGATACCTATGCTCTTATGAAAAAATCTGACTTAGTTTGTGGATATTCTTCCAGAATAGTTTTAGAATCTGCGTACTTAAATATACCAACCATATCATTTAAAGATTTTGGTTGGCCTAAAAAATTAGGTATTCTGTACGGAGAAAAAAATAAACAGATTAAGAAAAATTTACAAATAGCTTTAGAAAAAAAAATAAAGTTTGATATTCAAAAAATATTGTCTGTAAGTTATTTTTATTCAACTTATGGCATTAAATATAAATTTTATAAAAGCAAAACAATCAACAAAGGTAAATTTCTTGGTGAAGAATTGGAATGGAAATCTAATAGTTTAAAAATCCTAGAAAATTTTGGTTTAAAAAAATTATATTTTTATATTAAAAATATCTATAATCATTTTATTACCATGTAAAACGTTAAATCAATTTAAATTGAATTTCTTTTTTTTTATTTAAAGAAACTTCTGTAAGCTTTGGCTGTGGAAGAATAAATTTTGTTCCTTTTTTTAATAATTCATATTCTCTGTTAATGAAAGACCGTAAAAAAAACCAAGGTAATATAAATAAATAGTCTGGATTGAGTTTTCTGGCTTTACTTTCTGAAATAATTTTTATGGATGTGCCCGGAGTATAAAGACCAAATTTACCTGGACTTCTCTCTGAAATATATTTAATTGATGTTGAGTCTAGATTATAATACTGCAAAAGCACATTTCCCTTTGTGCTAGCACCATATCCTATAACACTTTTTGATCTAATTTTTTTACTCATGAACCACTTCAATGTTTTATTTTTTAAATTTTTTACTCTTTTTGTAAAATCTATATAATACTTTATTTCATTAAATTTATTTTGTTTCTCATAATTTATTATTGAGTCTATATTTTGTTTGCCTATAAAAATTTTATTAGAAGGAAAAAATATATTTAGTTCCTTTTTTGTTTTTTTTGTAAATATAACTCTTATACTTGAGCCATTACTATCATTAAGTTTTACATCAATTATTTGTAAATTAGCTTTTTCAATTACTTTTTTTAAAGTCTCAAATGTATAATAAAAAATATGCTCATGACTAATTACTCCAAATTCGTTTAATTTCAACATTAATGGAGTGTAGCTAATTTGTAATATACCTATGCCACCATCCATTAACAAATTATTAATTCCTTTTAAAAAATTAAGTGGATTATTGGAATCATAAAACATGGCAATTACAGTAATGATTTTAAACTTTTTGTTGAATTTTCTACTAAAAGTTTTCTTATCAAAAAATTTATTTATTAGCTTGATATTCTTTTTATATTTTTTTGATTCTCTAGCTACATCAGAAGGATCTACTCCATAACAATTTATATCTTTAGAATAATTTTCAAGTAAAGTTCCATCATTACTTGCAATATCAAGAACAAAATCGTTTTTTTTCAATTGAACATATTCTTTTGCATTATCAACGATAGAAGAAAGTTCTTTTATCATTATTTCATTTATACCTGAAATATACCAATACATTTTTTTTTGGGAATATGTTTCAAATAGTTGGACAGTTTTACAATTTACACAAATACCAAGTTTTAAACTTGCTTTATCCACTTTCTTTGAATTTTCTACTGTTTTTGTAAAATGAGAAACATGCTGATTTCCAAAATCAATTACAAATTTAAGTTTTTTATTTTTACATATTCTGCAATTTTTTTTACTTATATTCATTTTAAAAAAAAATCTATAACTTTTTTATTTTTTAAGTTAAGTTTTTTATACCTTTTATCTAAATGACATAATACAATTATATCATTTGCCTTGATTGCATTTGTAAGATTTTTGTTTATTTTAATTTTAGAATCAAGTTTAATTGTAATAGGATTATAATCAAAAACACTTACAACATTATTTTTAGAAACCTTATTAAGCAATATTATTGACTGGGATTTTTCATAATAACTGGTTTGAGGTTTGTAGGAAATACCTATAAATAAAATTTTTTTATTTTTAATTTTTTTGAAAAAAATATTAAATAAGTTTTCAGGTATACTATTATTTGTTTGATCGATAGATTTTGGCATATTTATATTTAAACCAAACTTATTGTTTAAGTACAAAAGAGCCAAATTATCTCTAGGTAAACATGGTCCCCCATAACCCAAACCAGATTTATATCCTTTTTTAAAATCTTCAAAAAAATTTTTAACAGTACCTAAAACTAAATTGGAATTTGCATTTTTCATATTTAAACAAAATAAGCCAATCATGTTTGAAAAACTAATCTTTGCTGTCATTAAACTATTTACTGAAATTTTTGTCAATTCTGCCTCTTTTAAATTCATAAATTTAAATTTTTTGGGTGAATATAATTTTTTATAAATATTTGATAAAATTTTATTATCTTTTTTGCTTTCGCTACCTATTAAAACTATTTCTGGATTTAAATATTCACTAATAATATTTCCTAATGAAATAAATTCTGGAGAATATATAAAACCAAAATTTTTTTTGAAGGTTTTTTGTGAATATTTTTCAATAATAGGGATTAATTTATTTTCTGAGTCTTCTGGTAGAACAGTACTACATAAAACAATTAAATGATATTTGTTTTTATTCTTTAATAATTTTGAAAATTTAATTAAACTTTTCTTTATTATTTTTAGATCATACGCTCCATCATTTGCAGTTGGTGTAGGTACAACTATAAACGTGATGTTTGTTTTATCTAATAAATTTTTTAAATTATTTGTAACTAAAATATTTTTTTTATATTTTTTAATTAAATCCTCTAAACCTGTCTCATCTACAGGGGATTTTCCTTTTTTGACTAAATTAATTACTTTTGGATTGTTATCATAACCCAAAACATCTATATTTTTTGAGGAAAAGCATCCCATCATAGATGCACCCAACTTACCCAAACCTATAATTGATACTATGGGTTTCATTTTAAATATTTGAATACTTGTTTTGTATCGATATATGCTGACAAACTTTTATTAACTCATTTAAACCTGAGTCGATATCAATTTTAGTTTTAAATCCTGCATTTATTGCTTTAGTATAATCTACCTCATAATTTCTTTTATCTTCATCTGTTCCGATTTCTGCATAATGCAAATAAAAAGATATTTTTTTTTTAAGTAAATCAGCTAACTGTGACTTGGAAAAATTCATTTCATTTGAGCCAATATTATAAACATTATTTTTTAAACTTGTAAATTTCTCCATTCCAAAAATAATATTATCTGCAATATCCAAAACATGAATAAATGTTCGTTTAAAATTTTTTTCATATATTGTTAAATTTTTATTTTTAATTGCCTGATAAACAAAATCATTTATTAATAAGTCCAATCTCATTCTTGGTGCCACTCCAAATGCTGTAGCAAATCTATAATTCAAATAATTATTTGTATTTTGTACAATATTTTCAGCAGCTGTTTTGGTTTCTCCATAAATTGAAACGGGATTTAATGGTGTCTCCTCTTTACAAATTTCACCAACTACAGCTCCGTAATTACTTCCTGTTGAGGCGTATAGTATGGGTATATTTTTTTTTATTAAAAGCTCACATATTTGATCGGTAGACTCTTTATTAATTTTAACAGCTAAATCTGGATTTTTTTTACATGCTGGATAACCTACAATTGCAGCTAAATGAATTACAAAATCATACTTTTCTATGTTTTCTTTAATATATTTTGATTCATAAACGCTTTCATTAATAAGTTTAAAATTTTTATTTGAAAAATTTACTAAAAGACCATCAAGACCAAAGCTTAGATTGTCCAGAACTGTTACAAGATGTCCTTTATTGAGTAATTTAGGAACCAATACTGACCCAATATATCCTGCACCTCCGGTAACCAATATATTCATGAAGTTTATATATATAATTAGTTAAGATAATCAACTAAAATTATTTTTAAAAAATTATAATTTAAAATTGTTTTATAATTATATTTTTTAATCTATATTTTGATTACATTTATGAAAAAGAAAACATCATTAATTTTTGGAATTACAGGTCAAGATGGCGCTTATCTAGCTAGATTTCTGCTTTCGAAAAATTATATTGTTCATGGAGTAAAAAGAAGAAGTTCCTCTTTAAATACTGAGAGATTAGATGATATTTATATTGACCCACACAATAGAACTAATTTTTATTTACATTATGGAGATGTAGCTGACTCAACATCTGTTCTGAAAATAATTTCTGAGATAAAACCAGATGAAATATACAACTTGGCTGCTCAATCCCAAGTAAGAGTTTCTTTTGATATACCTGAATATACCGCTGACGTGGTTGCACTAGGTACATTAAGAATTTTAGATTCAATTAAAACTTTAAAACTTCACAAAAAAATAAAATACTATCAAGCTGGAAGCTCAGAAATGTTTGGTGGTGCAAAGCCACCACAAAATGAAAAAACTAATTTTTATCCACGTAGCCCTTATGCTGTGTCAAAAGTTTTTGCTCATTGGATAACTATTAATTATAGGGAAGCTTACGATATATTTGCCTGCAACGGTATTTTATTTAATCATGAAAGTCCTTTTAGAGGTGAAACCTTTGTGACAAAAAAAATCGTTAATGCAATGTGTAAAATAAAGAAAGGTAAACAAAAAAAATTATACCTTGGTAATCTTTATTCAAAAAGAGATTGGGGCCATTCAAAAGATTATGTGGAAGCAATGTGGATGATGATGCAAAAAAAATATGCTAAAGATTATGTAATTTCTACAGGTAATCAGTATACCATTAAGGAATTCATAAACCTTAGTGCAAAATATCTAAGGATGAAAATTACTTGGAAAGGTAAAGGTTTAAAAGAAAAAGGTTTTTGGAATAATAAAGAAATAATTTCTATTGATAAAAATTATTTTAGACCAACAGAAGTTGAGTCGTTGCTTGGGGACTCAAAATTTGCAAAAAAAGAGCTAAAATGGAGGCCGAAGTACAATATAAATTCACTAATTTCAGAAATGATTGAGGAAGAAAATAAAAAATTGAAATGAAACTAAGTTCGAAAATATTTGTTTCTGGTCACAATGGTTTGGTTGGATCTTCAATTATTAGAAAATTAAAAAGATTGAATTATAAAAATATCATCACTACAAATAAAAAAGAGTTAGACTTAAGAGACCAAAAAAAAGTTGATCTTTTTTTTAAAAAAAACAAAATTGAGTATGTTATAAACGCGGCAGCAAAAGTAGGTGGAATACTAGCAAATAAAAAATTTAAAGCAGATTATCTAATAGAAAACTTACAAATTCAAAATAATGTTATTACTTCAAGTTTTAAATATAAAGTTAAATCTCTTATTTTTCTAGGATCAAGCTGTATTTATCCAAAGTATGCTAAGCAACCAATTAAAGAAGATTATTTATTATCAGACAAACTTGAACCAACAAATGAACCATATGCGATTGCAAAAATTGCAGGTGTTAAGTTATGTGAAGCATATAATTATCAATATAAAACAAATTTTAAATGTTTAATGCCATCCAACTTATTTGGTCCAAATGACAATTATGATCTTCAAAATTCTCATTTTTTGCCGGCAGTAATAAAAAAGTTGTATTTAGCAAAAACTCAGAACAAGAGAGAAATTATTTTTTGGGGAACCGGAAACGCCAAAAGAGAGATGACTTATGTAGATGAAATTGCTGATGCATGCATTTTTTTCATAAAAAAAAAAACTAATCATAGTTTAATAAATGTAGGGAGTGGATACGAAAAATCTGTAAAAACTTTTATAAAATTAATTGCAAAAAAAATGAAACTTAAAAGTAAAATAAAGTTCAACAATGATAAATCATTGGATGGAACGCCTAGAAAAATTATAGATTGTAGAATTGCAAAATCATATGGTTGGAAACCTAAATATAAATTTGAAAAATGTCTGGATCTAACACTTAACGATTTTTATAAGAATAAAAAAAAATATATCTAATTAATTTTTTTTAAGTAAAAATTAAAAATAGAAATCGTATAAAAAATTTGTTTAACAAAAATAACAATCAATTTATAATTTAATGTCAACCAGTGAGAATGTTTTTGGCCTAAATATGTACATGGAAACTCTGCGATGGTCATTTTATTGTAAATCAGTAATAAAATTATATTTAAATTTTCAGCCGGAGCGTCAAATTTAATCTTATTTTTGAGAATTTTTAAAATAGATCTTCTATTATAACATCTGAATGCATTAGTGTAATCATATATATTTTGATCAAAAAATTTATTACATATGTAAGATAAAACAAAACTAATAAACTTTCTAACAATTCCTCTCTTAATTACTTTTGATAACTTGTGATATTTTGAACCAATTGCAACATCATTTTTTTTATTAAGAAGTTTTAAACCTTTGTTAATATCACTTGGATAAAAAGATAAGTCGGAATCCATTTCAACAAAATATTTTACATTCAAATTTTTTAAAGACCATTTAAATCCTAACTTTATTGCTTCACATCTTCCGTTTTCAATTTTTGGTCCATTTAAAATTGTAAAATTTGATTTAAAATAATTTTTTATAGATAATTTAGTTTTATTATTAAAA
>CACGHF010000028.1 GCA_902572775.1 uncultured Pelagibacteraceae bacterium | reverse complement strand
TAAAAATAGAAAAAGGAACTTTTAAAGATTACTCACTAGAAGATATTTCAGATGCATTAAGAAAAGGATTGTCTGAAAATTTCAAAAATGTTGAAGTAGAAGTGGTAGAGTGCCCTAATCTTAGAGATTGGGATTGTCCATCAGAAGGAATAAGTGGAAATCAAAAAATAATAGACGTTGGTGGAGAGCCTTATATGCATGATCCAAAATTTATTGGTGCAGAGTTTGACTATCAAGAAATATCTAAAATGATTGACTCTGAAAAATCTTACGCTTTGGGAGCTGGATCAGGTGCAATGTCATGTTTAAATGGTCACTGTGGAGAATTAGTTATAAATGAAAATTTAATTACCGATGAGTCCAAGTCAATAATAGCAAGAGTAAGCCCAGACAAAAAATGTATTGTTGAAAAGTATTCTGCAAAAAAACATGGTGGACTTGGAAACATTTATTATACAGACGGTAAACAAGGAAAAGTTATTAAAATAAAAATCAAAGGTAGAAATGGAGAACAAGGTTCTTTGCCCCAAGCAATGAGGTCTTCTTTATCAAAAAATTTAAAAATTAAAGATAATGAACACTTGTCTCTTGCGGGAGTATTTAGAGTATTAAATGGAAAAATTAGATCGCACGTGCAACCTGATTATAAAGATATTAAACATGAGTATTATGATCCAAAACAAATGAAGTGTGTAAAAGATTTTCTTCAATTTTATGAACCTGTTGGTCCAAAGTTACAGTGTTATACAGTTCTTTGGACTGGAGATCCTACAGGAGGGGAATTAAATTTAAGAGAGTCTGGTGAACATACTCACTTTCATTCTTATGAACATGATAAAGACGCTGGACATTATCATTTTGATGTCACACCTGAAGAAATAGAATATGAAGGTTATTTTAATACTGCTACTGAAGTACATAGAGTAAATAACATTTATAAAGAACTATTGAGTAAAAATAGTATTGAATAGAAAACTCAATGAGTTTAAATTTATTTAAATGAAAAGACAGTTCAAGTATCCTAAGCACTTCGAAGAACAAAAAAAAATTCCAAAACTTACTCAAAAAAGAATTCAATTAGCAGAAATATCACTTGGAGATTTTGAAGGAAGATTAGCTAATGAATTATTGAATTGGTTTTCCTTAACCCCACAACATTGGATAATGTTGCATATGGTTATGCTTGCTTATTATAAAAATAAATCAATTACTAAAAATCAATTACTTAAAGTAATCGAGAAATCATATTTGACCTCGAACGTTTATATCGATACAGCAATTAAAAAAGGTTATTTTAGAATTATAAGAAATGAGAGAGACAAAAGATCTATATTTATTTTACCTTCAGTAATTACCATTAAAACCTTTGAGGAATTTATTGATAGGAGAGATATTCTTTATAAAGGTGTTAAATGAAGAATATCTATACGTGGGCTGCTAAACCAGCAAAAAGAAATTTGACTGTTGGGGATTTAAAAGCAGCAAAAGGAAAAAGAAAATTTACACAAGTTACAGCAAATAGTGTTGAGGAAGCCGAAGCAGCTGAAAAAGCAGGCTTTGATATGATTATATCAAATGCAAAAAATGTAATTTCTGTAAGAGAAGGTTCAAAAAATTTATTTTTAACAGCTGCTTTAGTGTTAAATGAGTTTGTAACTGCAGAGGATATTATGCGTGGAGCTTTTAAAGCATTAGAGAATGGTGCGGATGCAGTTATGACACCAAGAAGTATGGATATAGTTGAAATGCTGGCCAAGGAAGATGTTCCAGTAATGGGGCATTTAGGTTTAGTTCCAAGAAAATCTACTTGGATTGGTGGCTTAAGAGCAGTTGGTAAAACTGCTGATGAAGCTTACGAACTTTTTCAAAAATTTAAAAGATTAGAAGACGCAGGTGCTTTTTCGGCTGAGTGTGAAGTAATACCTGAAAACGTAATGAGTGAAATTTCAAAGCGTACAGATATAGTTACTGTTTCATTGGGTTCAGGTAAAAAAGCTGATGTAATGTATTTATTTATGGAAGACATCTGTGGCGATACAGAAAATCCCCCAAGACATTCAAAAGCATATGGAAATTTATTAAGACTTAGAAATGAAATAAAACTAGAAAGAGTAAAAGCTCTTAAGGCTTTTAAAAAAGATTCAATGAATGGAAAATTTCCAGGAAAAAAACAATCTTCTAATTTAGAAAAAAAACAATTCGAGGAATTTTTAGAACAACTTGATTAGTAAGTAGAGTTGTCGTCTTTTTTTGATAAAGAACCCTTCATTTTATCCACTGTAGCTTTAGCTCCAGCACTTAAAGCTCTTAAATCAGATGCGATAGTTACAAAATCAAAACCTTTTTCGATCATCTTAGTAGCATATTCTGTAGTACCGTTATGAATTCCTGCGAAAATATTATTTTTTTTAGCATGTTCTAGAATTCTTAAAATTTCAGAATAAGCTTTTGTAGTCTCGGACCTATCAAAACCAGGTTTTTCACCTATTGCTAAACTTAAATCTGCTGGTCCAATATAAATACCATCGACACCTGGTGTAGACATTATCTCATCAAGATTTTCTAAAGATTCTTTTGTTTCTATCATTGCTAATTTAAGTATTTCTTCATTAGCGTGATCTGCATAATCAGCTCCACCATAAATTAAACCTCTAATAGGGCCAAAACTTCTGTAACCATCAGGTGGATACATGCAAGCTTGAACAAAATTCTCTGCCTCTTTTTTATTACTTACCATCGGACAAACAATCCCGTAACATCCAGCATCTAAAATTTTCATAATTTGACCTGGTTCGTTCCAATTAACTCTAGCTAAAGGAGTTACTTCCGTTGTTGATATTGTTTGAAGCATAGGAAGCGCATTACTGTAGTCAACTAATCCATGCTGCATATCAATAGTTAAAGAGTCCCAACCTTGATGAGCCATTGCTTCAACAGATGCTGTACTTGGAATTGCACACCAGCCGTTAATAACAGGCTTACCTTCCTTCATCATTTGTTTGATTTTATTTTTTCTCATTTCCTAGATTTTTAATCCCATGTGAGTGTATTTCACATTTAAATAATCTTTTATCGCTCCTGAACCACCTTCACGACCATAACCAGTTTGTTTTATTCCTCCAAAAGGTGCCTCAGCAATAGCAACAACTCCAGTATTAACTGCAACACAACCAGACTCTAATTTCTCAGATCCAATGTGAGCTTTATCCATAGAGTTAGTGTATAAATAACTACATAATCCTAAGTCATTATCATTTGCTCTTTCAATTACTTCATCAAAAGTTTTAAAAGTTAAAATTGGAACTAGTGGACCAAAAGGCTCTTCTTTCATGATTGTGAAATTATCTTTAACATCATCAAAGACTGTTGGTTCATAATAGTATCCCTTGTTGAAACCAGAAGGTCTTTGTCCACCCATTAATACTTTTGCTCCTTCTTTTTTAGTAGTTTCAACTAGTTTTTCTATTTCTTCCAATCTTTTAGCGGTAGTTAAAGGTCCAAGATCTACACCTTCGTCCATACCGTTTCCAATTTTTAATTTTTTTGCCCTTTCAATAAAGGCATTAACAAAATCCTCTTTTCTATTTTCTTGGATATAAAATCTATTAGGTGAAATGCAGACCTGACCGTTATTTCTAAATTTACCAGTTATTGCTATATCAGCTACTTTGTTCATATCTACATCTTCACACACAATAAAAGGCGAGTGTCCGCTAAGTTCCATAGTAACTCTTTGAACTTTATCAGCTGCTTTTTTTAAAATAATTTTACCAACTCTAGTTGATCCAGTAACTGAAACTTTTTTTATTATATCTGATTCCATTAATTCATTTGATATTTCAGCAGGATCGCCTGACAAAAGACTAACGACTCCATCTGGTACACCCGCTTCTTTGCAAATATTTACTAATTCCATTACAGCGCCAGGAGTAATTACATCTGGTTTACAAATTACTGAACATCCCGCAGCTAGGGCAGTAGAAATTTTTCTAGATGCTAAAACTATTGGGAAATTCCAAGGAACCAATGCTGCAACAACTCCCACGGGTTGATAATAAACATGAACTCTAGTATCTGGAAATCTACTTTGTTGTGTTTGGCCATAAATTCTTTTTGTTTCTTCAGCATTCCACTCAAAAATATCAGCTCCGCCACCAACTTCACCAACTGCTTCTGCAAGAGGTTTTCCAACTTCAAGAGTTAACCATTTTGCTATAACATCTTTTTTCTCTCTCATCATGTCTGCAATTTTTCTAAGCACGTAAGCTCTTTGCCATGGTGCAGTGTTTTTCCAAACTTCCAAACCTTTTTCTGCAGACTTTAATGCTTTTTGTACTTCAATAGATGAAGCTTTTGATGCTTTTCCAATTACTTCTTCTGTTGCAGGGTTGATTACGTCGTAAGTTTCTTTTTTTTCAGCTTGTTGCCATTTACCGTCAATGAATTGTCCAAATTTTTCGTACATAGAATTTATTTTTAAGTTTACTTAATAAGGTTTTTTAATTTATAAATAGAATTATATATAAACACTATACATATTAAAAGATAAACATATTTATGAAAAAAATTACCCTCACATGTGCTCATGCGATAGTTAAATATTTAATCGCCCAGAAAATATTAATTAACGGCAAAAAAGAACCTTTATTTCCAGGTGTCTTTGGAATTTTTGGACATGGAAATGTAGCGTGTCTAGGTCAAGCACTAGAGGAAAATCAAAAAGAACTTCCAACATATAGAGGGCACCATGAACAAAATATGGCTCTTACAGGAATTGGTTATGCTAGAGCAAAAAGAAGACAACAAATCTTTGTAGCAACATCCTCTGTTGGACCTGGGGCAACAAATATGGTTACAGCTGCTGCAGTTGCTATGAGTAACAGATTACCAATTTTATTTTTACCCGGAGACACTTATGCAAATAGAATGCCGGACCCAGTATTGCAACAAGTTGAGCATTTTAATAACCCTGGAATTACAGCTAATGATGCATTTAAACCAGTTACAAGATATTTTGATCGAATAACAAGACCAGAGCAGATTATTCAATCATTCCCGGCAGCAGTTCAAACAATGTTAGATCCTGCAGATTGCGGTCCTGCATGTATCGCTTTAAGTCAAGATGTACAAGGTCAAACTTTTGATTATCCTGAAGAATTTTTTAAGGAAAGAGTCCACGCGATCAGAAGAACAAGACCAGATGAATTTCAAATCAAAGAGGCAGCAGAAAAAATTAAGTCATCAAAAAATCCAATTATAATTTCTGGTGGTGGAGTTTTTTACTCAGATGCAATGGATGAGTTAAGTCAATTTGCGATTAAACATAATATACCAGTCACTCAAACTGTAATGGGATATTCTACAATGAAAAGAGATCATTCTCATTTTGCAGGCCAGATTGGCGGTTTAGGTGGAAAAAATACAAATACATTAGCAAAAGAAACAGATTTAGCAATTGCAGTTGGAACTAAACTTGCAGATTTTACAACTGGATCATGGGCAAATTTTGAAAACAAAGATTTTAAACTAGTTTCAATAAATGTATCAAGATTTGATGCTAACAAACATTTAGCACAAGCTGTCATTGGAGATGCTAAAGTTTCATTAACTGAACTTTCACAAGCATTAGGTAGTTGGAAAGCTGGAGAAGAATGGAATAAAAAATCTCAAACTGAACTCAAATCTTGGAATGAACATATAGATAAAGAGAGTGCGCCAACAAATCAAGAAGTTCCAAGTTACGTCCAGGTAATTGGTGCAATTTATAGGAACTCTGACCCAACAGATATAGCTGTTACTGCAGCAGGAGGTTTGGTTGGTGAAGTTGTTCAAGTTTGGAGACCTAGAGAATTAAATACTCATGAAACAGAGTGGGGTTTTAGTTGTATGAGTTATGAAATTTCAGGAGCACTTGGAATAAAAATGGCTAATCCTGATAAAGAAGTAATTTCTTTTGTAGGAGATGGTTCTTATCTTCTAAATAATACAGATATTTATTCATCAGTTATTACAAAAAACAAATTGATAATTATAGTTTGTGATAATGGCGGGTTTGCAGTTATCAATCGACTTCAACTATTTAAAGGTGGTAAAGAATATAATAACTTATTAAAGAGCTCTAATACTCCTGGACTAGTTGATGTTGATTTTGCAAAGCATGCAGAAAGTATGGGAGCTAAATCTGAGCATGTTAATTCAATTTCAGATCTTGAAGCTGCATTTAAGAGAGCAAAAGCATCCGATGTAACATATGTTATTTCAATAAAAACTCATGCTTATAAATGGGTTGAGGGATCAGCTTTTTGGGATAGCCCTACACTAGAAATTCCGACTACCAAAGAGAATGAAGAAGCTTTAAAACTTTATAAAGAAGGAAAAGGCAAACAAAGACAAGGTGTATAAACCTTTATGAACAAAATTTTTAAAGTCGGTCTTATTGGCTGTGGCCATATTTCAGAAACTTATTTTAGAGCTCAAGAATATTTTAATAATATTAGAATAGTTAAGTGTGCAGATATAAATATGGAAGCAGCTAAAAAGTGTGCAATTCATTATAATATTGAAGCTTTAACAGTAGAGGAATTACTAAAAGATAAAGAAATTGAAATAATTCTAAATCTGACGATCCCAGGAGCACATTACGAAGTTTCTAAAATGGCTCTAGAAAATGGAAAACATTCATACGCTGAAAAACCAATGGCAGTAAATTTTGAGGATGGAAAAAAATTACTTGAACTTGCTAAGGAAAAAAATCTTTATATAGGAAATGCTCCAGATACATTTTTAGGTGGAGGAATTCAAAAAACTAGAGAGTTAATTGATAATGGTGTGATTGGTGATATTAAATTAGGAAATGCTATATTTGCATTTCCAGGAGTTCAATCTTACCATCCAAATCCAGAAAGTTGGTTCGCAGAAAATGAAGGAGGACCTGTTATTGATATGGGTCCATACTATTTAACTGCATTAGTAAATCTAATTGGACCAGCAAAACAAGTGCAAGGAAGATGTACAAAAGTTTTTGAAGAAAGAGAAATCGGTATTGGTCCAAAAAAAGGTCAAAAATTTAAAGTTGAAACACCAACAACTTATTTGGCAACAATACAATTTGAAAATGATTGTATAATTCAAATAACTTTATCATTTGATGTTGTTGCTCATCAAAGAAATCATATTGAGCTTTATGGAAACAAAGGATCAATAATTGTTCCTGATCCAAACATGTTTGGTGGATCTGCTTTTGTCTCAGTTACAGCTGGAGGCAATTGGGGAGAGCACAAAACAGACATGATGCCTTTAGGTAAAATTAATATAAAAAGTCAAAGCTCAAGAGCAAATGAGTCACCCACTAATGCAAATTATAGAGGAGCTGGCTTATCAGAAATGGCTTATGCAATTGAAAATAATTTAGAGCATAGATGTAATGGAGATTTATCTCTTCATGTTTTGGATATAATAGATTCTACCATGAGAGCCTCTCAAACTGGAATTCCTCAAGAAATAAAGACAACCTGTAAAAAACCAAAACCTTTTACTTTAGAAGAAATTAAAAAAATACTAAACTAATCTTAAAGATTTATATTTATGAAAGTTGAATATTTTGATTTAAGAGGAAAACGCGCATTAGTTTCTGGTGGAGCCTCAGGTATAGGATCATCAATAGTTGAGCATCTTTGTGAGCAAGGAGTTGAAGTTTATTTTTTTGATATAAATAAAAATGAAGCCAAAAAAACCATTAACAAAATCAAAAAAAAAAAATTTAAAATTCCAACTTTTGTAGAGTGCAATATTAAAAATATTAAAAATTATAAATCATCAATTTTAAATATTATAAAAAAACAGGGTCCTATTGATATTTTAGTTAATAATGCTTCTAACGACCAAAGACATAGTTTAGAGAAAATTACAGAAAAATATTGGGATGATAGAATGGCGATTAATTTAAAGCATTATTTGTTTGCGATACAAGCGGTTAAAAAAAGCATGATTAAAAACAAAGGTGGGTCAATAATTAACTTAGGGTCAGTCAGCTGGGTCAGAGGAGCAGTAATGTTTCCAGCTTATAGTACAGCTAAAGCAGCAATCCATGGATTAACCAGATCTTTGGCCAGAGATTTAGGGAAATACAATATAAGAATTAATTCAATTGCACCTGGTTCAATTGCAACAGAAAGACAATCTAAATTATGGCTTAATCCTAAATTTAAAAAAGAAATTTTAAAAAATCAGGCATTAAAAAAACAGCTTTTACCCGAAGATGTTTCAAGAATGGTTCTGTACTTAGCATCAGAAGTTTCATCAGGTTCTACAAAACAAAATTTTACAGTTGATGCTGGATTAATATAATTACTAGATTAATTCTTTTTATTCTCAGCCATCGATAATGCAATTTTAAAAGAATTTAAAATTGGATCTAGATTAGCTTCATTTTTTCCTGCAATAGCGAATGCTGATCCATGAGCAGTAGTCGTTACTGGTACAGTTAATCCACCTTGAACTGTTACACCTCTATCAAAACCAAATGCCTTAAGACCAGATTGTAATGCATCATGATACATGCCAACCATACAATCATGATTTTTATTTTTGTAAGCTACAACAAATGATGTATCGCATGGTAACGGACCATCAACATTGTAACCAAGTTTTTTTGCTTCCTCAATTGCAGGAATGATTTCATCTTTTTCTTCTGTGCCAAATTCTGCGTGAGGATTAAGTGCTTGAATAGCAATTCGAGGATTTTTTACACCATTTAGCTCCATAACTTCATTGATCAATTTTATAGGCTTCATAATATTTTCTTTTGTAATATGTTGAGCCACTTCTTTTATTGGAATATGAGATGTTACTCTTGCTGTCCAAAAATTATCTATTACATTAAATTCACAACAAAAACTATTTACTTCAAGTTTCTCAGCCATCAATTGCAATTCATCTGAATGTTTGTTTCCTCCAAGCTTTAAACTTGTCTTATTCATTGGA
>CACGHF010000027.1:5000-9064 GCA_902572775.1 uncultured Pelagibacteraceae bacterium | reverse complement strand
AAATTTTTTTCTAAGCATTAAAATATTTTTTAAATTAGCAACTTTATGATCTAAGGGATATAAAGAAACACAATGTAATATACAAATATTTTTTTGACCATTTGAAACTAATATTTTAACAGCACTTTCAATTTCTTTTATTGTTCCCATTCCTGTTGATAGTATTACTGGAGTTTTTTTTCGAGCTATAAATTTCAGAAACAAATGATTATTTAAATCCATTGATGCAATTTTTATAAAAGCAGGATTGCATTCATTTACCAGAAAGTCTACTTCCTCCTCAGAATAAGGTGTTGATGAAAATGAAATGCCAATTTTTTTTGAAAAAATTGCTAATTTCCTAAGCTGAGAATTATTTAATGAATATTTATCAAAAAATTTTTTTGAAATAGGATTTTCGTTTAAAAAATTTTTTGAATATAAGGTATCTGACCTCCAAGACTGGAGTTTTACACAATGACAACCAGTTTCTTTTGCTTTCACAATCATTTTTTTAGCAATAGAAATATTGCCGAAATGACTGGTGTTTAATTCTGCAATAATGTAAGGACTTTGTCCATCTCCTATTTTACGATTATCATTTAATCTAATAATTCTTTTTTTTTTCATCTTTATTGATCTATTGGTTTTATAATCATTTGTTTAAAAAATAAATTTCTATCCAAAAAAGGTTTTTGGTCCTCCAAAGGCCTTCTAACAATTTTTCCTTCTTTATTTTTTGTATACCCAATTTCAATATACTCTTGATTTTCATCAGCGATTATTTCACAAATTATAGTTTTTTTTTCTTTTAAAACTTTATTAATTTCATTTTTAAGATTTTTTTTCGTTTCAATTAATTTATATTTTATACCAAATGACTTAGAAATTTTTTTAAAATTCGGATATCCAACACCATTTGTATTATCCGTGCCTATGGTTCTTCCCCTGAATAACTCCTTCTGTCTTCGTCTAATTATTCCGTACATCTTATTGTTTATTATAAAAATTTTTGCTGGTATCTTGTAATAATTAATAGTTTGTAACTCTTGCAGGTTCATCATTATTGATCCATCTCCAATTACTGATACAATATTTTTTTTTCCTACACTATAAGCTCCTATTGTACCTGGTAATGCAAAACCCATTGAACCTTGCGAAATAGGGTGAATACAAATTTGTTTTTTTTTAAAATCTATGTTTGTTGGTAAAATTACATCAATAAAACCTGAGTCACATAGAAATATACTGTCTAGAGGCAAAGTTTTAGAAAAAACTGATGCTAATTCATATAAATTTACCTTTCTTGAATTTTTTAAGATTTCTTTTTTATCTTTAAAAATTTTTTTCCAATTCAAACACTTTTTGCTCCATTCATCCCATCGATTATTGATTTTTTTTTTATTTATACTTTTTAAAAAAAAGCCTATGTCAGATAAAATAAGTGATGAATTTTTTAAGTTATTTTTTAAATATTCATTTTTATCAATATCTACGATAATTTTTTTAGCGTTCCTTGCAAATTTTTCCGGGTCTAAACCTATTGTAAGAGAATTTAATCTCGATCCTAACACAAGTAATAAATCACTATTTTGAACAGAAAAAGCTCCTTCTCTAGAGCAACCTTGTGAGCCCAACGAACCAATAGAAAATTTGTTTTCTGATCCTAATACACCGCATCCAGCGCCAGTATAAACACAGGGTATTTTAAATTTATTTATAAACTTTCTAAATTCTTGAGTACTTTTGCTATTTTTAATTCCACTTCCAATTAAGACTACAGGTCTCTTTGAGCATTGAATGTCAGATAAAACCTTGTTAATTAATTTATTTGAGCACTTTTTTATTTCATGTTTTTTAATAAAAGATTTTAATTTTTTTTCATTAATTCTACTATTTTGAATATCTAAAGGTACGTCTAACCATATTGGACCCTTTATTTTATCATTTGCAAAAAATAATGCTTTATCTAGTTCGTACTTAATTTTATTTGGATTTGTAATCATTTTTGAATATTTTGTTATTGGCTTAACAATTTCAATAATATTTGCTTCTTGTTGACCATAAGTTCTAATTTTTGTTTTTTTGTAAGTCGTAGTTTCGTTTAAAAAATTTTGACCAGAAATAAAAATAACAGGAAGGCTGTCTTGCCAAGCGGATAATACTGCTGTTATTGTATTGGTTGAAGCACATCCAGTGGAAACCATACAACAGCTTATTTTATTATTTATATTTGGAGTTGTTATGGCAGCAAATGCTGCTGCTTGTTCATGATGAAAAAAAAAACTTTTTACATCTTTGTCTCTAGCGAGTGCATCATTTAAAAACAAAGATCCCCTGCCTGTAACAGAAAAAAAAGTTTGTATATTTTTACTTTTTAAATATTGTATAATAAAATCAGCTACTCTCATCGGATAAATTTCTATTTTTTTGGTAAAAATTTATTAAATATATCTGGTACAGTTATTACAAATTCTGCTGAACAAGCAAATTCACCTTTCACATATCCTTCAGCATAACCTTTGGCTAATCCCCTTTTAAATTCTTTAAGAACTGCTTTGATTTCCAATGTTTCGCCTGGAACAATTTTTCTTCTAAATTTTGCATTATCTGCATCAAAAAAATTAGTTTTTTTATTACGATAATTTTTAAGTGATAAAAAAGTCATTATGAATGTTTGTACAAGAGCCTCTAACTGAATAAAACCTGGCACATTAGGTTCATCATCAAAATGGGAAGGGAAAAACCACTCATTATATGTAAAATTTTTTATTGCTTTGACAAATTTTCCTGGCTTAATTTCTGTAATTTGATCTAAAAATAATAGCGGATATCTGTTCTGTTGTGAGGAGCGTATATAATTTATATCATATTTTTTATTATGATTTCTTTTTTTCATTAAATTTTAACTTTATATTTCTTCAAAATTTTTTTTCCTTTTTCGTAACTAGAAAAATCAACAATATCATCAATATCCATTTCTATTTTAAATTTTTTTTCTAGAACTGATATTAAATTCATGTGTCCTACACTATCCCAAGATTTTACACCTTGATAGTTCAATTTTTTTAATTTTGACTCATTAATACCTAATGTTTTTATAAACACTTGGTTATATATTTTTAATTTACTCATATAGAAGTCATTATTTTAATTAAGATTTTTATTTTTCGCAATAACTGTTCTCCCAATTTTATTTTCAGGTCTTTTTAAGATTTTAAAATTTCTTTCTAGCAATAACTTAACTACAGTTTCTGTTGTATCTTCTCCATTTCTTTCACCAATAGTATCTATAGCAATATAATCTACTTTTTCAGAATTTTTTTTTAATCCTTGAATTATTTCTGGCTCCGCACCTTCTGCATCACATTTAATTAAATCTACCAAGCTTATTTTATTTTTTTCAATAAAATCATCTAAAGTTAAAGAATTCGATTTTGAGACTACTTTTTTTTCGGGTGAAAATTTTTTAAAATCTAAATTTTTATAATTATCTGTTTTTAAAGGTTTAATTAAAGTAGTTCCTCCAGTAATTGTATCATAAAAAATTTCTTCAAAACCTGAATTGTTTGAAATTGTTAAATTAAAAGTATTTATTTTATCAAAAAATTTTTTGGTATTTAGTTTTAACATTGAATATGCCGCTTTATCGTGTTCTATGGAAAATACATTTGAATTTCTTTTAACACAATAAATTGAAAACTCACCAATATTAGCTCCTATATCAATAATATTTGAAGCATTTTTTTTGAAAACATTTTCAAATACAGGAGATCCGTAAGAATTTGCTAAAAATTCTATTCTTTTATTAAAGCCACTTGAAAAATTTAAGCACCTAAAAACAGTAGGTGTATTTATAATTCCTTCTTCTGTATCAACTGTATAATGAACATCAGTTACTTTTTTTATTTTAAATTCTTTTATTTTATTCTTAATACCTAAATTACTAAGAAATCTAATATAAAGATTTAAAATGAAGGAAATTATGTTTGTATTATTAAATGATATAAACGCGAGTATTTTATATTTTATGTCTAAGTCTGCGTTTAAATATTCTTTCATGATATTTTTTGCGTAATTTTAAT
>CACGHF010000027.1:0-2500 GCA_902572775.1 uncultured Pelagibacteraceae bacterium | reverse complement strand
TCCAAACTATTCAAATTTTTTTAACAAAACTACTGGCCTAGTCCGCGTTCGCTCGCCACTACTAACGGAATCTCAATTGATTTCTTTTCCTCTGGTTACTTAGATGTTTCAGTTCTCCAGGTTGTCTCTTTAAACCTATGTATTCAGTTTAAAGTACCACATAAAGTGGTGGGTTTCCCCATTCGGAAATTTTCGGATCAAAACTTACATACAGCTCCCCGAAACTTATCGCAGTATATCACGTCCTTCATCGGCTTTCAGTGCCAAGGCATCCACTACACGCCCTTAAACGCTTGATTTATGCACAGAAAAAAATTCTGTGTTGAATCAAATTTTTATTTTGAACATTAGCTAATAACATTTCTAATGTTCGGATATAGATATTGATATTAATAATTATTTTTATTCACAATTTTTATAACTAAGTGTTTTGGTGGAGGATAGCGGGATCGAACCGCTGACCTCCTGAATGCAAATCAGGCGCTCTCCCAGCTGAGCTAATCCCCCATGATCTTTATTGGTGGGCCGAGAAAGACTCGAACTTTCGACCCCACCCTTATCAAGGGTGTGCTCTAACCAACTGAGCTACCGGCCCCCATGCAAGAGAAACACTGTTTTAAGAAGAGAAATGAGGACGGTCAACATTATCCGTGTGTATTATTTAGAATGAAATTTTACTTTCATTCATCCTTAGAAAGGAGGTAATCCAGCCGCAGGTTCCCCTACGGCTACCTTGTTACGACTTCACCCCAGTCGCTGACTATACCGTGGTCAAGGGTTTTAAACCTCGCCTTAAGGTAGAACCAACTCCCATGGTGTGACGGGCGGTGTGTACAAGACCCGGGAACGCATTCACCGTGGCACGCTGATCCACGATTACTAGTAATTCCAGCTTCATGCACTCGAGTTGCAGAGTGCAATCCGAACTGAGGTATCTTTTAAGGATTTGCTTAACCTCGCGGTTTTGCTTCCTGTTGTAGATACCATTGTAGCACGTGTGTAGCCCAACACGTAAGGGCCATGAGGACTTGACGTCATCCCCACCTTCCTCCAGCTTATCACTGGCAGTTCTTTCAGAGTGCCCAACTAAATGATGGCAACTAAAAGTGAGGGTTGCGCTCGTTGCGGGACTTAACCCAACATCTCACGACACGAGCTGACGACAGCCATGCAGCACCTGTGTTTCGTCCGGCCGAACCGAAAACTTTAATCTCTTAAAGTCGCGACGAACATGTCAAGTGTTGGTAAGGTTCTGCGCGTATCTTCGAATTAAACCACATGCTCCACTACTTGTGCGGGTCCCCGTCAATTCATTTGAGTTTTAACCTTGCGGTCGTACTCCCCAGGCGGTGTGTTTATCGCTTTCGCTGCGACACTGAAAATAAATTTCCAACGTCTAACACACATCGTTTACGGCATGGACTACGAGGGTATCTAATCCTCTTCGCTACCCATGCTTTCGTTCCTCAGTGTCAGTAATGATCCAGAAAGCTGCCTTCGCAATTGGTATTCTTTCTAATATCTACGAATTTCACCTCTACACTAGAAATTCTGCTTTCCTCTATCATACTCTAGCTGAAAAGTTTTGATGGCAGTTCCAGAGTTAAGCTCTGGGATTTCACCACCAACTTTTTCAACCACCTACGAACTCTTTAAGCCCAGTAATTCCGAACTACGCTAGGTCCCTTCGTATTACCGCGGCTGCTGGCACGAAGTTAGCCGGACCTTCTTATTCGGGTACAGTCATTTTCTTCCCCGACGAAAGAGCTTTACAACCCAAAGGCCTTCTTCACTCACGCGGCATCGCTGCATCAGAGTTTCCTCCATTGTGCAAGATTCCCCACTGCTGCCTCCCGTAGGAGTTTGGGCCGTGTCTCAGTCCCAATGTGGCTGATCATCCTCTCAAATCAGCTATTGATCACAGTCTTGGTAGGCCATTACCCCACCAACAAACTAATCAAGTGCGGGCTCATCCAATGGTGCATAAAGCTTTCTCCGTAAAGACTTATCCGGTATTAGCACAAGTTTCCTCGTGTTATTCCAGGCCAAAGGGCAGATACCCACATGTTACTCACCCGTCTGCCACTAAGTATTGCTACTTCGTTCGACTTGCATGTGTTAGGCGTGCCGCCAGCGTACGTTCTGAGCCATGATCAAACTCTCAAGTTTAAAAACGGCGCACACTAGCTTCCATATAAATTCTAAGAATAAAATTTATATGTGATTGAAGTGTGTACGACAAATTTTGGTAACCTTAACCGTCCACACTTCTCTTCTTAAATTTTTACTTTTAATATAGCTAATTGAGCAAAAAAGGCTCAATAATCCTCGTTTTTTTATTGTATTAACAATAATTTAATTGAGAAAGTTCAGTGCTTATAGGCTAAAAATAAAGGAAATCAAGCATTTAAGGTTAAAAAAATTAATAAAAATTCTTTATTTTAGGGGCTTTTTTTTGATTTTTTCACTTCTCTAAACTAATAATTGCATATTTTAAGTA
>CACGHF010000026.1 GCA_902572775.1 uncultured Pelagibacteraceae bacterium | reverse complement strand
GGACATGGAAGAGAGGATATTGTTAAATTTTGGAATAATTTAAAAAATACTTTTAGTGATATAAAGTTTTCAATAGAGCACGTTGGTTATTTAGAAGAGCCAGATAAAAATCCCAAAGCATCAATAAGATGGTTTTTAGAAGGCAGTCATTCTAAAGATACTTTAGAATTTGGAGAAAAATCAAATAAAAATATTTTCATAATGGGTATAAACCATGCAGAAATAATTGATGGAAATGTTATAAGAGAATGGGTCTTATTTGATGAGGTTGCAATTTGGAAACAAATATTAATGAAATAAATTATGAGCAAAATTAAAACAACACATGTAGGAAGTTTACCTAGATCAAATGAATTATCTGAGCTCTTGTTTAAAAAAGATCAAAAAGAACAAATAAATTTTAATCAATTTGATAAGATTGTTCAAAAAGATGTTAACAACATTGTTAAAAAACAAATCGAGGTTGGAATTGATTATATTAGCGATGGTGAAATGTCTAAGATTAGTTATGCTACTTATGTTAAGGATAGAATTGATGGATTTTCTGGAGAGAGCGAGAGAAAAGCACCTAAAGATTTAGATGACTTTCCTTCTTTCAAAGAAAGAATTGCAAGAACAGGCGGTACTCCTACTTATACAAGACCATGTTGTACAAGTGAATTAAAAATCAAAGATAAAACTTCCCTAACAAAAGATATTAATAATTTTAAACAAGCATTAGAAAAAAATAATCATAAAGATGGTTTCATGAACGCTGCCTCTCCTGGAGTTATTTCTGCTTTCTTGCCAAATCAATATTATAAAAATGATGATGAATATTTAGAAAATTTATCCAGCCTTATGAAAGATGAATATGAAGAAATTACCTCAAACGGATTAAAACTTCAGTTAGATTGTCCAGATCTAGCTCTTGCTAGACATATGACTTTTAAAGATTTATCAGAATCTGAATTTCTAATTAGAGCTGAAAAACAAATAGAATGTCTAAATAATGCTATTAAAAATATCGACAGCTCTAGTATAAGACTACATATCTGCTGGGGAAATTATGAAGGGCCTCATCTGCATGATATTCCTTTAGAAAAGATAATGCCAATTGCATTGAAAGCTAATGTACAGACTTATCTAATTGAGTCGTCTAATCCAAGACATTCTCACGAGTGGCAAATTTTTGAAAATTTAAAAATTCCAAGCGACAAAATAATTGCACCAGGTGTAATAGATTCTACAACAAATTTTGTAGAACATCCCGAAGTTGTAAAGAATAGAATTTTAACCTTTTCTAAAGTAATTGATGCGGAACAATTACTAGCTGGGACTGACTGTGGGTTTAGCACCTTTGCTGGCTTTGGCAATGTAGACGAAAATATAGTTTATAAAAAACTTGAGGCTCTCGTAAGAGGTGCGGAACTTGCGTCAAAAGTGATTTAATTATCACTTTTATTCTATATCAGGAGTAGATATAGTTTTCTAACTTAAATTATAATTTAACAACAAAAAATAGAGAGAAAACATATGAGAAAAATACTAGTTACTTTATTGTTTCTACTTTTTGGAACTTCTGCATTTGCAGATTGTAACATTAAAAGTGGTTCAATAAATATTTTGGCAAATGATTTTCCTGCATTAAGAACTTTCGTTGAAACTTCTAAACAATGTAAAGGAAGTGCTGATTTTAAAGTGACTCACTCATCTGAGCATAATAAAATAGCCGTGCCAGCTTTAACTGCAAATCCATCTGAGTTTTCAGCAAGAATTGCAGCAAATAGTTCAATTGTTCCTTTGATGAACCAGGATTTAATTAGACCATTAGATGATCTTGTTAAAAAATATGGAAAAGGAATTCAAGACTCTCAATTAATTACAATTGATGGAAAAGTAATGGCTGTAGCATTTATGGCTAATACACAACATTTGTATTACAGAGAAGATGTTTTGAAAGATCTTGGTATAGCTATTCCAAAAACTTATGAGGAAGTAGTTGCTGCATCTGAAAAAATTAGAGCTTCAGGTAAAATGCAATATCCTTACGCAGCTGCATACAAAGCTGGTTGGAATTTAGCAGAAGAATTTGTGAACATGTTTATTGGTCACGGTGGTGAATTCTTTAAATCTGGAAGTGCAGAGCCTAATATTAATAATGCTAAAGGCGTTGCTACTTTAAATATGTTAAAAAAATTATCTGAATTGAGTAACCCTGATTACTTAACTCATGATAGTGAAGCAATTAAAGTAGAATGGGAATCTGGTAATGTTGCATTGATGACATTATGGGCATCTAGATCAGGAACACTTTTAGATGATGAAGGTGATCCTAACATTACTAAAGCAACTAAATTAACTGGACCTGCTACTGTAGGTGGAGGAAATATTCCAGCTGCTACATTATGGTGGGATGGTTTCACACTTGCAAAAAACAGACCTGATGCAGATGCTGAGGCAACATTTAGAGCTTTAGCGCACGCGGCATCAAATAAAAAGATGGTTGCTGACGCTGCTGATCAAGCTGTTTGGTTAGTAGAGGGGTTTGTACCAGGACCAAAATCTATTGGAGTTATCGAAGCTGTAAAAATGGGAGCAAAACCATATCCAATGTTACCACAAATGGGTTTAATGCATGGTGCATTAGGAAGTGAAATTGTTGAGTTTTTACAAGGTAAAGAGTCAGCTGAACAAGCATTGAAAGATGTTGAAGCTGCTTACATTAGTAAAGCTAAAGAACAAGGCTTTCTATAAAATCTAAAACTTATAAGTGGGGATTTACTCCCCACTTAATCATTATTTAAATGCCTAATAAAACTTTTTTCTGGTTTTTTTTACCTACAGGCTTAGCAATGATCCTGTTTATTGGGTTACCAATTATATCTACCGGCATTCAATCCTTTTACGCACAACATGATCAAGTAGTAAAAGAAGTAAAAAAATGTGATCCTTTTGGATGTACTGTTTCAATTGTAGTTGATAACGAGGAAACCTCAAAAATTAGAGAAGCAAAGCCTCTAGGAAAATTTAATGGTTTTGGCACTTATACTGATCGAAATCATTTAGCAGTTGATGAAATAAAAAAATTTTGGAATGAAACTGAAAGTTTTGGCGCTTTTGTAGACCAAGTGACTAATCTGCCCTTTTATAAAGCTCTGATATTTACTTTAACTTATTGTTTGTTTGTTACACCCAATGTACTCCTCTTAGGATTTATTATTGCATTAAGCTTAAATGCAGTTGCTAGAAAAATTAGGGGACCTTTAATCTTTGGTACAATTTTACCGATGATTGTTACACCGCTGGTTGGATCATTGGTATTATTTTGGATGATAGATTCTCAGGGAATAATTGGAGCTAATATTCAAAATTTAATGAATGATCCTTATTTATCACTTAAATCATCAAAAACATTAACATGGATAACAATAATTATTTACGGAATATGGCATCACTCCCCTTTTGCCTTTGTTGTTTTTTATGCAGCGCTTCAAACAGTCCCACAAGAACCAATTGAAGCTGCAATTATAGATGGAGCCTCAAGATTTCAGAGAATTAAACATATAGTTTTACCACATATTTATCCTGTAGTTACATTTGTTGCTTTAATTTCTTTAATGGATAACTTTAGAGTATTTGAACCCATTATTGGTTTTAGCGCTGAAGGAAGTGCACAATCATTATCTTGGTTAATCTATGACAATTTAGTTAATGAGGAAGTAATATTGTTTGGTTCTGCTGCAGCTACTTCAATGATGACTATTATTGGTATAGCTATTCTTCTAGCACCAGTGTTAATTAGAACTTGGAAAGAATTTAAAACAGCGAGATAATTATGGATTATGGACTAGATACAAAATCAACTCGTTTAAAAACTTTTAATACTATTTTTATTATTACTTGGTTGTTAATTGCTTGTTTCCCTTTTATTTGGACTTTTTGGGGATCATTTAAAGTAAGAGCAGATTTTTTCTCAAGATCAGATTGGTGGTATGCAATATCAGCATTTAATACCTTAATTGAAACAGGCGGACAATTTACAACTAATGCTTATACTCAGGCTTGGACTGAAGGTGAATTTTGGAAAGCATCAAAAAATACAATTATAGTTACAGTATTTGTTGTAAGTATTTCTTTGTTTTTAGGAACTTTAGGAGCATACGCTCTTTCAAGATCAACTGAGAAATATGCTTTTTGGATTTTAATGGCAGCTTTAATTTTTAGAGCTATGCCACATATAACTTTAGTATCTGGATATCTTTTTCCTTTCTTTGAATTGCAGATTTGGGGAATTCTTCCAACTACAATTGTTGTTTTGGTTGCAATAAATCAACCTTTTACACTATGGTTACTCTATTCATTTTTCAAAACTGTTCCTAAAGAACTTGATGAAAGTGCTTTAATAGATGGTTGTTCGTATTTTCAAGCTTTTAGGCATATCATTATGCCTGTGATGTGGCCTGGAGTAATTACAGCAGGATTATTTAGTTTAATGTTAGCTTATAATGATTTTACGGTAACAGCATTACTTCTTAATCAAGAAAATCACACTATGGTTCCAAAAATACAAAGTTATTTAGGTACTAATCAGCATGAAGGAAATTTAATGTGGGCAGTTTCTGCAGTTGTGTCTGCTACTGCACCTTTATTTATGCTTGTTATGTTTTTCCAAAGACAGGTCATTAGTGGTTTAACTGCTGGAGCTGTAAAAGGTTGAAATATTATAAAGCATTACTTTTTGGTTCTATTGGATCTATTGTTGAAACTTCAGAAATTCAGAGAAAGTCATTTAATAAAGCATTCAAACAATATGGGCTTGATTGGAATTGGACCAAACGTGAGTATCAATATTTATTAAGTAAATCAGGTGGCAAAGATAGAATATCAAGATATGCCAAAAAGAAAAAAAATGAAGTTAATTCAGTATATTTAAGAAATTTAAAGACTAAAATCTTTAATAATTATCTTAGAAAAAATCATCTTAAATTAAGGCCAGGTGTTAAAAATTTAATTTCTTTATGTAAAAAAGAAAATATTAAAATTGCATTTGTTTCATCTACATCGATAAACAATATAAATGCAATCTTATATTGTTTAAGAAATTCAATTAATAAAAAAGATTTTAACTTTATAGGGAATGCAAAATTAGTAAAAAAATTCAAACCTAACCCCGATATATACTTATTAGCGCTTAAAAAACTTAAGCTTAAACCTAACGATTGTGTAGCAATTGAGGATTCTCAAGAAAGTTTAAATTCAGCTAAGCGAGCTAGAATAAAATGTATAATTTTTCCTGGAAAATTTCATTCTTCAAAAAAATTTATCGGAGCTTATAAAAAAGTTTATAGGCTTAATAAAAATATTATTTTGAGATAAATTCTTTTACTAAATTATTAAATTGATCGGGCTGTTCTAAGTGAACATTATGGGCACAATCTTTAAATATTTCTAAACGGCTATTTTTAATATTTTTATTTAGTGTATCAACTTGATCAAAATTATATGAAGTATCTTTATCACCCCATATTATAAGAGTTTCATTTTTTATATTTTTTAAATTCTCTTTACCTCTCCAATTTTTCATTGCTAGTAATGCGTTATCAGCAGTTTCTAATGAAACATTTTTAACAGCATTTTCACAAAGAAAATAATTTTTGTCCTTATCACCTTTTACAAACCACTTAGGAGGTACTCTAGAAAAAGAGAGTCGTGCACCTTCTTTCTTAAGTTTTTCTCTTGTTTCATCCATGGTTTCAAATCTTCCCGGGATATCTCCAATGGATCCTGTTGCAAAACAAATTAATTTATTAACTCTATCCCCAATCAATTTTGTAATTTCTTGAACAATCATTCCTCCCATTGAATGACCAATTAAATTGAATTTATCGATCTTTTTTTGATCTAATACATTTATAATTTCTTTAGCCATTTTATTAATAGAATCTAAAGATTTTACATTATGACTTTCTCCAAATCCTGGGAGAGCTGGGGTAATCACACGATAATCTTTTGAAAAAAATTCTTTTTGAAAAGTCCACATTTCAGATGAGCCTAGATAGCCATGAACTAAAACAAAAGGAAACCCTTCGCCTAAATCATCTACATAAATATTGCTCATAATATTTCCTTAATTATGAATAAAGTTAAAATAGACATAAAACATATAATAAAAATATTAATTACTTTCCAAATTTTTTTACTATTAGCATACTTTGATAAATAATTAGATAAATACCCTAAAGTAAAAAAAAATAAAAATGATGCAATAGCCGCACCAATACCAAAAAATATTTTCTGATTTAATAGATAATTTTTAGAAAAATTTCCTAGAAAAAAAACAGTATCTGAATAAACATGAGGATTAAGATAAGTAAATCCAAGTGTTTTAATAATTATATTTATTTTTGAAATACTCGTTAATTCATTCTGAAAATTTATATCTGAATAATGTGTTTTAATTTTTGTATAAATAAAGTGTAGTAAAAATATTATAAGAAGGAGATTAAAAATTAATTCTATTGTTTCGTTGAAGTATTGATTAAAATAATGAAAAAGAAAAATACCTAAAAATATTAAGATTAAATCAGATAACGAACAGATTAAACAAATGAGGAATACATATTGTTTTTTTTAATCCTTGCTCAATTACAAAAATATTTTGTGCTCCTAAAGCTAAAATCAAGCTTAATCCTGTAAAAAAACCTAATAACGCATACTCCATTAATATTAATTAAACTCTTTTTTTACCTTGAACAACCCTATCAAGAATAAGAGCTACAAATAATATAGCTACACCTGCTAAAATTCCTTGTCCAACATTAGCATACTGAAGAGCTTCTAAAACATCTTGTCCAAGACCTTTTGCTCCAATTAGAGATGCAACTACTACCATTGCTAAACTTAACATTACTGTTTGGTTTACACCTGCTAATATAGAAGGAGTTGCTAATGGTAAATCTACTTTTCTAAGTAAATACCATTTTGATGCTCCATAAGCGATTGCAGCTTCTCTAATTGTTTCAGGCACACCTCTTAATCCAAGAACTGTTAATCTAACTACAGGGGTTCCTCCAAAAATCATTGTAATAATTACTGCAGCAACTTTTCCTGTTCCAAAAAAAGCAATTACTGGAATCATAAATACAAATGCAGGCATTGTTTGCATAAAATCCATTATTGGTCTTATCATTGAATAAAATCTTTGACGTCTTGCACAAAAAATTCCAAGTGGAATTCCAATAACAATACTTAGCACTGCAGCTGTTCCTAGAAGAGCTAAGGTAGTCATCGCTTTTACCCAAAAACCTAAAAATCCCATATAACATAAAAATCCTGCTGAATAAATTGCAGCTCTAGGGCCTGCAGCTAGACCAGTTAAAGTTACTATAGTTGTAATGATCACTATCCATGGAGTTTTAACAAATAATAGTTCTAAGAAATCTAATACTGATCTAATTCCAATAGTGATTGCTGTAAATAAAGCATCTCCTTTTAAAACAGCATAATCAAAAATAGTTTCTACCCATTTTATTGAAGTAAGTCTTATGTCTGGATGAGTTGGAAAGTCATCCATTATAGTAATAACTCCTGGAAAACTATAATGCACGACTGAGAAAAACATTATAACTGCAGCAAAAATTGTACTTGAGATAAAGTTCTTTGTTTGCATCCCTGGTCTTATTGTTTTATCTGATAACCACTCTGAGTATCTTTTTTCTAAAATAGAATTAGCTAATATCCCTTGAACTATTTTAATTGAAATTAACAAAGCAATACCAAAAATAGTTATCCAAATTGCAGACGCTTCAATTCTTGCAACTTCATCAATATATCCCTGCATTGCATCCTCTAGAGATTTAATATTTCGTTTATAAACATCGACTTTATCTGGATTATTAGTAATAGCTGCCTCTAACTGTTTGTTTCTAAATGCAATTGTAGATTCAACCTGTTTTATTTTTTCAACAGCATCTTTCGTAATATTTCCAAATAAACCTCTTATAATTTGAACAACCGAGAATGTTTCAATTATTAAAAAAGCTAATGCCCAATTCCATATATTTCTCATTCCAAACCAAATAGGGCCTAAAATTCCTGCATATAAATTAAATGAAAAAGAAAATGAAGGTTTGCTTCCTATTTTTTGGAACTCTTTAATGTAATATTCTGGATTTGATTTAACAAAGTCAGTAATAAGTTCTGATCTAGTAGGATTATTTATTTGCTTATTCTCCATCACCACCCTCTATTACTGCTTTTAAAAGATCTGATTGTGTAATAACTCCAATATTTTTTTGCTCATTATTTTTAACAACTAATGGCTTATCTTTCGATTTTGAAACTTCAATTAATTTACTTAGCAATTCGTGTTCATCTACACTTTGTAAATTTTCTTCTAACTTACCATTTAAATTTTGATAACTTTCAACTGTTTGCATAATTGTTTTTGCCTGAACAACTTTAAGTCTAGAAATTCCTTTAACAAAGTCTGCAACATATTCGTCAGCTGGATTAACTACGATTTCTTCAGGGGTACCAATTTGAATTACCTTTCCGTCTCTCATAATAGCAATTCTATGCCCTACTCTTACTGCCTCATCCAAATCGTGAGTTATAAAAACTGTTGTCTTTTTCATCTGTTTTGAAAGTTTAATAAATTCTGATTGAAGTTGTCTTCTTATTAGTGGGTCTAATGCACTAAAAGGTTCGTCCATTAAAAGAAATTCTGGGTCTGCAGCTAATGCTCTTGCAAGTCCTACTCTTTGTTGCATACCTCCTGATAATTCATGAGCAAATTTGTTACCCCAACCTTGTAGTTCAACTATTTCTAAAATTTTATTAGCTGCATCTAAACGATCATTTTTACTTACTCCTCTTATTTCAAGAGGCATTGCAATATTATCTACAACGGATCTATGGGGCATTAGAGCAAAGTTTTGAAAAACCATACCTATTTTTTTATTTCTTAGTTCTTGTAAATGCTCACGATCAAGCTGCATTACATCTTGCCCATTTATCAAAATTTTTCCTGATGTTGGTTCTAAAAGTCTATTTATATGTCTAACTAATGTAGATTTTCCACTACCTGAAAGGCCCATTACACAGAATATTTCACCTTGATTAACATCAAATGAAACATCAGAAACACCAATGACTGAATTGTATTCTTCTAAAGCTTCTGTTTTTGAAATTCCTTTATTTTGAATTGCATCTAATGCTTCGGGCGAAGTATTACCAAATACTTTCCAAACATTTTCAATTTTTATAGCTGAACTCGATGAATCCATTTTGTTTTTTTTATTATAGGAAAATATACTCGGCAATCTTAAATTGCCGAGTATAAAATTTAATTTAGATTATAATCCTAACCAACCGTCTACAGTTGATTTATTTGCTTCCATCCAAGCTCTAGCAACAGCAGCTGGATCTTTCTTCTCAACTGAAACTGCATAAGCCATTGCAGAAACATCATCAGCTGTTAATTGAAAATTCTTGAAGAATTCTACAATCGCTGGTGATTGACTCTCTAAAGAAGTAGCCCAACCGATTTGGATTTGCTTAAGAGCATCTTTTGATGCAACATAAGATTTCTTGTACCAGTCAGCATCTGCTTTAGGTTGAATCATTTTATATTTTGCAGGATCATATTTTGGTTCTGTTAACATTACTACGTCAGCCATTCCCCAAATTGCATGAGGCTTGTAACAATAGAATGCATAACCTTCACCTTTTTTGATTGAGTCTAGTACTCTTGCATTTTTAACTGCTTCAGCAGCTCTAACTGCTTCAATACCAGCATCATATAAACCATAGTCTCTTAATTTAACTTGGTTTACATTTGCAGAAGCCCAACCATCAGCACCAATCCAAAACTCACCTTTTCCATTGCCATCGCTATCCATAGCTTTAACAACTTCAGGTCTTGCTAAGTCTTCAATTGCTGTAATGTTCATTTTTTTAGCAAACTGTTGAGAAACACAATAACCTTGGTTTCCTTCATAAGGTTTGCTACTTAATTTTAAAGTTCCTTTTGGAACTAAATCATTTGTATAAGCTTCTTGGTTTGGTAACCAAATATCAGGATGCACATCGATTTCACCCTTACCTCTATCAATAGCTGCATAAATTGCTGTGTTGTTTCCCGGAACAAGCTCAGCCTCTCCACCCATTTTATCTGTAACAACTGCTGCTAATAAATTTGCAATAGCTGTAGCACCTGTCCAACCTGGATCTCCAATTTTAACTTTTTCCGCTTGTGCAGAGAACATTGCTAAAATCGAGATTAACCCAGCTACAAGTGTAGTTTTAATTATTCTCATATTATCTCCTTTTAAATTTATAAATTAAGCTTAACGCGAATTGAGATAACGAGTCAAAGAAAATAAAGTTATAAAAAATGAGTATAATAACTAAATGTAGTTTATTCTGGGTTTGCAGTAAGAGTTTTGATCTCTAAAATATTTTCGTTTGGATCTTTCACAAAGAACGTTTCTTGTTCGTACTTAGTACCTTTAAATCTTAGATAAGGTTCATCATAATATTTTGTACCACTATCTTTTAATCTTTGTTTAAGAGCATCAAAATCTTTTCTAGATAA
>CACGHF010000025.1 GCA_902572775.1 uncultured Pelagibacteraceae bacterium | reverse complement strand
GCTGGTTGGAACTAAGACCAAATGTTTGGACAGATTATCTTGCTGAATTAAATCAAATAAAAAATGAATTTCAAAATAATCAAAATTATCTTTCTGCAATTGATGGGAAAACAGACATTGAGTGCTTTAATGCTTGGGTTAATGAACTTAAAGATAACAATTATTTGCATAATCACACAAGAATGTGGTTTGCTAGTATTTGGATTTTTACTCTAGAATTACCTTGGCAGTTAGGAGCAGAATTTTTCATGCAACATCTTTATGATGGAGATGCTGCATCAAATACCCTTGGATGGCGATGGGTTGCTGGAGTTCAAACTCAAGGCAAACACTATCTTGCAAGCGAATGGAATATCAAAAAATTTACCAACAATAAATTTCAAAATATAAAATTAAATGAAAATGCTCCTCCCAAAATATCTGAAAAATCTTACCAAATAATTAAAAAAGATTTCAATAACCCAAAAAATATTGAAGAAAAAAATCTTTTAATTTTTGAAAATAATCTCTCATTTGAAATCACTGACTTTCAGGAAAAGAACTTTGAAAAAATTTACTTAGTTTCTAACAAAAATGAAAATAGATCCATAAAACTCAGTGAAAAATTAGTGAAATTTAAATCTCAATTAATAGAAGACCAAGGACAAAGATTAAAAGATCAATCTATTGATTGCCAGGTTGTAGACATAAGTGAATTAACAAAAATTGAAAATTGTTATGGTTTATATCCAACAGTAGGTGAAAATTTAGATTTTTTAAATTCTAATAATTTAAAGATAGATTTTTTATATAGAAATCTTGATCAATTAGCTTGGCAATACTGTAATAAAGGTTTTTTTAATTTTAAAAATTATATTCCTAGAATAGTTTCAAGCTTTAATTAAAACCAACGAACCATCCCAATGACTCCAGCAGTTGCGTAAAAAAATTGCAAAAATAAAATTCCTTTATGACCACCTCTATAAGCCCAAATTCCAATTAAAATAGCTGACAATAACAGTAGACAAAAACCAAAAAATTCTATGCCTATATTTAAAGCAACAAACAAAGAATACAATATTGCAGTTATAACACCTGCCCATTCAAAAATTTTATTATTCATAAAAGTTTTTTAAAATTATTATAAAGGATTGTAGAGTAGTTGTTCATATCTTTCATGTTGTCTTTTGCAGATTTATCAAACTTTTCTAACGCGCCATTACCAAGCTGATCTTCCAAAGATTTTTTATACTCAGGAACACACCCCCATTCATTAACCGTAGTATCTTTTATTTCTATATGAAATTGAATTCCATAAGCGTGGTTTTGATATTTAAAGATTTGATACTTGGTGATTGGGGACGAAGCTAATAAAGTTACATCTTTATTATTTTCAATGCCTTGAACCTCATAAGAATGCCATTGTAAACTTTTAATCGTATTAGGAAATTTTGAAAATAACTTATCTTCATCTTTTTCATTAGAAAAATTAATATCCATAATTCCTATTTCTGCTGGTTTAGATTTAACCACTTTTCCACCAACTACTTCTCCTAAAAGCTGACAACCTAAACAAAAACCTAAATAAGGTTTTTTTATATTCACGACAAATTCTTTAATTCTTTTCTTTTCTTCTATTAACCAAGGATATTCTTGTTCCATATAGGTATCCATTGGACCCCCCATACAAAACATTCCATCAAATTTACTTAAATCATCTGGTATTTTTTCACCTTCATCTAACTCAATGGTAGTTAAATTTAATCCATCAGATAACATTAAATCTTTAATGTAACCTGGGTCTTCTATTTTGATATGTTGTAATACTATTATGTTCACTCAGCTTAGCTTAACTTAGAACACTTCTTGGAACAATATTTTACTCTATCCCAATTTAACTTCCATTTTTTTCGCCAAGTAAATGGTCTTTTACAAACTGGACAAATTTTTGTTGGTAAATTTTCCTTTTTCATCAAATTGTATTTAGTTTAATAAATTTATCAGCTTCAGATAAAATTAATTTTTTTCTATCAGATTTCATTTTATCAAATATTCTTACCATCATCGAAAGACGAGGATTTTTTAAAAAAAATTTTCTATTTCTGTCAATAAATCTCCAATAAAGACCATCCATAGTGTTACACCACTCACCTTTTTTAAAATCCATCATTTTCATAAAATATGCAGATCCACAGATATAAGGTTTGGTCGCAAAAATTCCTCCATCACTAAATAATCCCATTCCATAAACATTAGGAACCATCACCCAATCTGAAGAGTCTACAAACATTTCCATGAACCATTTGTAAACAATTGTTGGCTTAATTTCACAAAGGTTCATTATGTTGGACAAGATCATTAACCTTTCAATGTGATGTGACCAACCATGATTAACGGCATTTTTAATTGCATAATCCAAAGGTGGAAGACCAGTGGTCCCATCGTACCAAGAACTTTTCATTTTTCTATTTTGTTTGAAAAAATTTCCAGTTTCCATTTCTTGAGAATAGGACTGATAAATTCCACGCATAAATTCTCGCCAACCAATCACCTGGCGGATGTAGCCCTCTAAAGAATTCATTCTTATTTTATTTTTTTTATGAAAATCTAAAATTTTTTGGATTACAAATTCAGGAGTAATTAAACCTAAATTTATATAAGGACTTAATGCGCTATGGAACAAAATATTATCTTTTTGATCAACTGCATCCTCATAATCACCAAATAAGTTTGATTTTTCTTTTATAAAAAAATTTAAAAGTTTAACTACATCTTCATATTCTGTTGCAAACCAAAAATTATTTGTACTCCCTGGGTGATTTTTAAATTCCTTTTCAATAATAGGCTTTAATTTTTTTGTATGGCTGGTTTCATTTATTTTTGGAAATTTAGGAATTAAAATATTTTTAGGTAATTTATTTCTGTTATCTTCATCAAAGCTCCATTTACCCCCGATTGGATTACCATCTGAACCCATCAATATTCCAGATTTTTTTCTAACATCTTTGTAGAAATTTGCCATAAAAGGTTTTTTTGATTTTGATAAATAATTTTTAAATTCAATTCTTGAATTTAAGAACATGGGAGTTTGAACAACATTCCAATGTATTTTTTCTTTTTTTAAAAATTGTGAAATTTTTTTTTCAAAAAATTTATCCTCCACTTCAAAACTTGAAATTTCTTTTACTTTTTTTTGTGTAATTATTTTTTTTAATTTTTTTAAATAATCTTCATTAAATTCTTTATTTTCAATTTTACAATAATCTAATTTAAATTTATTTTTTCTTAATCCATCTGCATAAGAACGCATAGAAGATAAAAATAATAAAATTTTTTGTTTGTGATGCTTTTCATAGGTGCATAAACCCTTATCTTCAGCCATAAAAAATAGGTGGTCTTTTTTGAAGCGGTCTAGGTATTTTGTTGGAAATAATTGATTACCGAGTATAAAAAATAACTTCATAGTTAAATATAACTAATAAAATTTTTTATGTCAGAAAAATATGTAATTTTTGGTGCGACAGGTTCTATTGGATCAAGTTTAGCGGAACAATTAAAAAACTCTGGAAACGATATTCATTTAGTTGGAAGAAATGAAAGTGAACTTAGTTCTGTCTCTGAAAAACTTGGATGCTCACATACCGTTGCAGATGTTTTAGAGGATGGGTTTATAGAAAAAGTTAAATCAGATATTTCCGAAATTAAAGGCCTAGCGTATTGTGTAGGTTCAATTGATTTGAAACCATTAAGAATGGTAAATGAACAAGACTTTCAGAAATGCATGAAACTTAATCTTTATTCTGCTGTAGAGGCTATTAAAGGATATCAGGAAAGTTTAAAAAAAAATAAAGGTTCAATAGTGTTATTTTCAACTGTTGCTGCTCAAAGAGGTTTTACCAATCATGCAATAATAGCATCAGCAAAAGCAGCTATTGAAGGTTTGACGGTTTCTCTTGCGGCTGAATTTGCTCCTAACATAAGAGTAAATTGTGTGGCACCAAGTTTAACAAAATCTAAAATAGCAGAACCAATGTTAAAAAACACTGCTATAGCTGAGGGCATTGCAAAAGCACATCCCCTTAAAAGATTGGGTGAAGGTAAAGACTCCGCTGCTCTTGCTAAATTCTTACTTACAGAAGATAGTTCTTGGGTTACAGGCCAAATAATTGCAGTTGATGGTGGTAGGTCTAAACTTTCTTAAAGTGATCAAATATTTTTTTTCTTTATTTTTCCTTTTTTTATTTTCATCCAAAAGTTTTTCTGAAAATTTTACTTTTAAAAAATTAGCAGATTTAAATGATCCATGGGGATCGAGTTTTATAAGTGATGAAGAACTTATTATCACTGAAAAAACTGGAAAGATAAAAATAGTAAATATTATTTCTGAAGAATTTTATGAAGTTAAACATAACTTAAATTATTTTGTTCACGGACAAGGAGGCTTGTTAGATATTATCTATCAAAATAATTACTTATGGATTTCTTATTCAGAAAATCGAGGAGATTGGAAAACAAGTACCTCGATTGCAAAAGCTAAATTAAATAAAAAAAATTTAGATTTTAAAAATATATTTCAAGCTGAACCACCAATAGAATCTGGTTATCATTTCGGTTCAAGACTAGCCATAAAAGATAATTATCTTTTTGCATCAGCTGGTGAAAGAGGTGGGGGTATGATTGCTCAAGATCCAACAAACCATCCTGGAAGTATTATCAGAATTCATTTAGATGGTAGTATTCCAAAAGATAACCCTAAGTTTGAAGGAAAATCAAATTGGTTACCAGAGATTTATCAAATTGGTGTTCGCAATCCTCAAGGTCTAACCTATTCCTCTTTTGATGGAAAAATTTATGCAAGCAACCATGGTGCAAAAGGTGGTGATTGGTTTGGTGAGGTAAAAAAGGGAGAAAATTATGGTTGGAAAATTTTAGGTTGGGGTGGAACAAATTATTCAGGCTCAAAGATTGGACCTAAATGGAAACCAGGTTTCACAAAGGCGATCCAATACTGGGTGCCTTCAATAGCAACAAGTGCCATAACTATTTATAAGGGAAACGAATTTAAAGAGTGGAACGGCGAAGCGCTAATTACTTCTTTAAAAGATAAATCAATGAGAAAATTAAAATTTCAAAATTTATCCAAGATTGAAGAAACAATAATTTTCAAAGATAAAATTGGAAGAATAAGAGATATACAAGTTCACCCTCTTAATGGAAAAATATATTTTCTTGCAGGAAATAGCTTATGGTTAATGGAGAAAAAAAAATAATATGAAAGAAAGACCTTATCATCATTTGCCTGATGGCACTTTCAGAAATCCAAAAGGATCTCCAGTAATAATATCCAAGTCAGGAAAATTTTCTTATAGAACTTTTAGTAAATTGAGAAAAAAAGTTGATTTATCTTATCCAAAAGAACATGTTATTGAAAAACAAAAAGTATTAGCTGATTTAGAAAAATATAAAGATAATGATTATATTGCTTGGATAGGTCACGCGACATATCTTATAAAATTAGGTGGAACTACAATTATAACAGATCCTGTATTTTCAAAGAACGCTGGACCACTAATTTTTGGTCCAAAAAGATTTACTAATCCTGCAATAAAATTAAATGAGATACCTAAAACAGATATATTTTTACTCACTCATAATCATTACGATCATCAGGACATGTCAACAATTAGAAATTTTCCTTTTAAGAGTGCAAAAGTATTAACACCACTAAACCTCGGTAAATATTTTAAAGGATATAAAGATGTAAACGAAATGGATTGGTATGATCAAATAATTATAAATGAGGATTTGAAAATTTCTTTACTTCCTGCAGTTCATTGGTCAAAGAGAAGTTTAACAGACACTAATAAAACTTTGTGGGGTAATTTTCTTATAGAATATAAAAATAAAAAAATTTTATTCGCATGTGACACTGGATATGGTGAAGTCTACAAAGAACTAGGTGAAAAATATGGTCCTATAGATCTGACAATGATTAATATTGGGGCTTATAATTTCAAACCAATGTTTGATAAAACTATTTATCATACTACACCAGAAGAAGCCCTGAATGTTGCACAAGACCTAAAGAGTAAAAAAGTATTAGGAATGCATTGGGGAACATTTGTTTTGTCATTGGAGCCAATTATGGAACCCCCAATTAGATTTAAAGATAGTGCTGAAAAATATGGTTTTAATAAAGAAGATGCAATTATTTTTAAAATTGGAGAAGTTAGTCCTCTAGATAAATTGTTATAGAGTTAAAAACTTAATTGCAAAAAATATAGTTCCTATAGAAGCAATAGTAGAGACAAAAATTGCTTTAATTATATTTTCGGGACTTACATTATAAGCGGCACATAAAACTATAGAAGTAACTCCGCAAGGTGCAACACTCACAAAGAAAGCACCTGGTATTTCAGCTGGTAATCCTGCATTAAAAAACAATAATCCAATTAACAATAAAATTATCGGGGAAATGACTAATTTTAAAACTGAAATAGAAACGGATAATTTGTTAATTACATTTTTAGTATAAAATGAAAGAGTTATGCCAATTGCAAACAATCCAACTGGTGAAACACATGCTGCAAGTTTAGACAAAGTGTATTCAATCGGTGTTTGATCAATATTTATATTTAATAATAAAAATAATAAACCTATAATTATTGAAAGAATAAATGGGTTTAAAAATAAATTTTTAATAAAATTAAATAAATTTATATTTTTTTTTGTAGATAATTCTAGAAAAAAAGCAATTACAGATAATAAAATTATCCCATCCATTAATATGATACTTGCAACTTGTGTAATTACATCTTGTTGAAAATATATTTCTGTTATTGGCAAAAGCAAAGTCACATGGTTTGATAATGCAACTGTTAAAGCCCAAATTATAGACTCTGGGATTGATCTTTTAAAATATTTTGAAGTAATTAAGTAAGCGATAATTCCACATATCGATTGCATAATTAAATAAGAGAAAATTTGTTTGAAATCTACTTGTCCAATTTCATTTTGTGCTATTAGCTTAATGATCAATGCGGGGACCGCAATATAGAACAAGAAAAGATTTAAAATTTTAGCATGACTAAGGTCTAAGACTTTTAACTTACCAAATACAAACCCTAAAAAAGTAATAAATATAAATGGAGTTAGTCCTAAAAAAATTGTGAACATAAATTATTTGATTGTTATTCTATGCATTATTCTATTTCCTTTAAAAGGTGTTGCTTGATGAAGCATAGATCTGTTATCCCATATAGCCAATTGATTTTTTTCCCAAGGCAATGAAAATTGAAACTTCTTCTTAATTTGATGCTTAAATAAAAATTTTTTTAACTTTTCTTGATTTTTTATCTTAGAACTAAAACCAACACAGTGTCCTGGACTGCAATAAATCGAATGATTTGCACTGATTTTTCTAATTATTTTATGTGAAGATTTAAGTTCTTTAATATTTTTTCCTTTTTCTTTTACTCTTTCTTTTGTTGTAACTGAAATCGGACCCTCAGAGGAATATTTGCCTTTAATATTTTTAAATTTTCTTTTTATTGGATTTGGTAATTCTTTATAAGCAAGATATTGAGAACAAAATTCTGTATTGGCCTTTCCTTTTTTTGGCACAAGTTTTGAAAGCAACATTGTAAATCTTGGTGGCTTTTTTGTATAAATGGAGTCTGTATGAAATTGTTCTCCAAAACTTGGTCCTTTATCTGTTGATTTTCTTTGAACTACTGTAATTTGAGGAAATTTTTTATTTAAACCTTTTAGTCTTGGATAGTTGGCTAAATTTCCAAAATATTTTGCAAACTTAATATAAAGTTTAGAAGTTAATTTTTGATTCTTAAAATATAACATTCCATATTCATTAAGTGCCTTCTTAATTTTTAAAATATCTTTATTTGTAATATCCTTTAAATTAACAATTATTTCTGCTCCAATATTTTTTTTATTTGGAATTATTTTTAACATATTTTAGAAAAAAATTTTTTAGGTGATTTATAGTTTGTTTAGGTTTTTCCTCTGGAATGAAATGGTCTGAATTAATTTCTGCACCATAAATTTTTTTATTTGTATATTTTTGCCAAATTTTAATCGAATTAAATTGCTTTCCAACTACTCCTTTTTTTCCCCACAAAACCTGAATAGGAATATTTAATTTTTTATTTCTATCTTTTTTATCGTGCTCTAAGTCTATGGTCGCTGCTGCTCTATAATCCTCACATGTTGCATGAATTCTTTTATCTTGTTTAAAGGCTCTAAAATATTCTTTTTCAACTATTCCGATCGCACGTTTAGATGACCTATTAAACCGACTATGTAGCCATCTCTTAGGGTCTGCCATTATCATTTTCTCCGGTAAAGGTGCAGGCTGAATTAAATAAAACCAATGAAAATATCCTTTTGCAAATTTCATATCTGTATGCTCGTACATATCAAGAGTCGGACAAATATCTAATACACTTAAAGCCATAATTTTATTTCTATAATCTCTTGCCATTCTGTGTGCAACTCTTCCGCCCCTATCATGTCCAGCAACAAAAAATTTTTTAAAGTTTAATTTATTCATTAACTGAACCATATCTTTTGCCATCTCCCTTTTAGAATAATTTTTATGATTAATTCCACCAGGTAAAACTAAACTGTCCCCATATCCTCTAAGATCAGCAACTATTACTGTGAAATATTTACTAAGTTCAGGGGCAGTCTTGTGCCACATTAGATGTGATTGTGGATATCCGTGAAGCAGCAACAAAGGAGGACCATTACCTTTAAATCTACAAAATATTTTACCCTTGCTTACTTTAATAAATTTTTTTTTAAATTCCTTGAACATGATTAAACTATTTAATTATTTAATAGTTTGTTTTTGGCTTTTTCAAATTCCTCTTGAGAAATAATTCCTTTTTCTTTTAAATCATTCAATTTAGTAAGTTCATCGCTTAAATTGCTGCTTTGTTCATCAGAAGTCTCTCTTGTCTCCCTACTTTTGCTTTCAGCTTCCTCTTTCTCAGCTCTATTGGCTTCTTTAGATTTAAAACCATTCATAATTGCCATTCCACCTAAGTATAAAACATAAGCCATAATAGGAATAACCAATCCAAAAAAAATTATTTTTTCCATAATTTAATCTTCATCTTCTTCACGCCAGTTTTTTTCATACATTAAATATGCAGCGTATATTACTGATACTGTACCTACAATCATACCATAATCAAAACCAGTTTGCTTGTCATGCAAATACCAACCTAGCTGGGTTGCTCCAATAGGCGGAACAGTAAGAAGTAAAAAAATTATACCAAATCTGTACGGTCGCTTAGGTTTTTTCATCCTAATAAATTAACAGATTACAGCTTATGGTTTAATTGTTAAATTTGCGATCTTTTGAAACAGTCGATTGTATTTTTAAGCAAACAAGCAATAGTCATTGGTCCAACTCCACCTGGAACTGGTGTAAGTGCTTTTGCATTTTTTGAAACTTCATCAAAATGAACATCGCCAACTATACCGTTATCAGTTTTATTTATACCAACATCAATAACAATAGCATCTTTCTTAACCCAATCTCCTCTAACAAGTTCAGGTATACCTACAGCTGCAACAATTATATCTGCCTCTAAACATTCAGCTTTTAAATCTTTAGTTTTTGAATGAGTTATAGTTACGGTACAATTTTCTTTTAAAAGAAGTTGTGTCATTGGTTTACCATTTAAATTTGATCTACCCACAACCACAGCTTTTTTACCACTTAAATTAGGTTCAATTTTTTTTATCAACAAATAACATCCAAGCGGAGTACAAGGTATCGAACTTTCATAACCGGATGAAAGATTGCCTACATTCATTGGATGAAATCCATCTACGTCTTTTGAGGGATCAATAGCTTCTATAACCTTCTGCTTATCAATATGCTTAGGTAAAGGAAGTTGAACTAAAATTCCTGAAACAGTTTCATCACTGTTTAGTTCTTGAATTTTTTCTAGAACAGTCTTCTCTTCAACTGAGTCTGGATATTTAATTACTTCAGATTTTAATCCTACCTCATTTGCTGACTTCTCTTTATTTCTTACATAAATCTGACTAGGAGTTAAATCACCAATAAGTATAACAGTTAAACCTGGTACTTTATTATGTTTTGATTTTAACTCTGCAACTTCTTCCTTTAACTCTGCTCTTAATTCTGCAGCTGCTTTTTTTCCATCAATTAAAATCATATTTCTCTTTTAAAAAATCATTGGTGCGATGTACAGCTTCATACACATTTCGATAAACCAAATCAATAAAAGAAGAATGATTGGAGAAATATCTAGTGAACCTAAATTTGGCAAAAAACGTCTAATTTTATTCAAGAAAGGGTCAGTTAATTTGTAACTCAACTCTAAAATTGCATACACAAACCTATTTTGAGTATTAAGAACGTTAAAAGCTATTAACCAACTTACAATAACATTGGCAATCACTACGTAAGAATATAATTTTAAAATTTGTAAAACTAAATAAAAAATAGCTATCATTTTTTCTCAACATAAATCGACTGACTTGGGAAAGCAAATGAAGCACCATTTTTTTCTACAATTTCCTTAATCGCAATTGCTAATCTTTCTTTTACATCAAGCCAATTATTCCAACTTCCTGTTTTTGTAAAGCATCTTACATACATATCTATTGAACTATCAGAAAATTTATCAACTCTTACCGCAACACCAATTGAGGTATTATAATCTTCGCTTGAATTAATATGACTTTCGATTTCATCTCTAATTTTTTTTAACTGATCTACCGTAGTGTCATATTGAAGTGTAATAATCCAACTGATTAACCAATTTGAAGTTTCACTTACATTTACAACTGCGT
>CACGHF010000024.1 GCA_902572775.1 uncultured Pelagibacteraceae bacterium | reverse complement strand
ACAAAAAGATTATTGGCATGAAAAAATGATTTGGTATGGGCCAAGTGGTATTGGAACTGCCAGATCTTTAGAAGGATTTGTAGATAATCATCAGTTACCTTTTAGAAAAACTTTTAAAGAAAGAAATTATTGGAAACTTGGCCATTATTGTGAGTTAGGGGATGGAAAATTTTCTTTAACAGCAGGATGGAATAGTATTCAGGCTATATATGGAACTGAAGATTGGCTAGGTTATAAATCTGAAAATCAAAATGTTACTATGAGAGTTATGGATTTTTATCATCATGACGAAGGAAAAATTCGTGAAAATTGGGTTCCAATTGATATAATCCATATATTAAAACAAATTGGAGTTGATGTTTTAGAAAGTATAAAAAAATAAAATGGCTAACATAAAATTTACTGGAGTACATAAATCATTCGGATCTAATAAAATAATCACAGATTTTAATCTTTTAGGTAAAGAAGATGAGTTTCTTGTATTAGTTGGACCATCAGGATGTGGAAAATCAACTCTTCTAAGAATGATTGCTGGATTAGAAAAAATAGATGAAGGTGAAATCTTTATTAATGATCAAAAAATTAATGAACTTCATCCTTCGAAACGTCAAACTGCAATGGTTTTTCAATCTTACGCTCTTTATCCTCATATGAATGTTTATGAAAATATGTCCTTTGGTTTAAAAATTGAAAAAAGGCCAAAGGAAGAAATCAACACAAAAGTAATGCAAGCTGCAAAAATATTAAAAATTGAGGAGCTTTTAGAGAGAAAACCAAAACAATTATCTGGAGGTCAAAGACAAAGAGTGGCAATAGGAAGAGCCATTACAAGAAATCCAAAAATATTTTTATTTGATGAACCTTTGTCTAACTTAGATGCAGCATTAAGAGCTGAAATGAGGGTTGAAATATCTAAATTACACAACCAGATCAAAACAAATATGATTTATGTTACTCATGACCAAGTTGAAGCCATGACCCTGGCTGACCGAATAGTTATTTTAAATCAGGGAAATATTGAACAGGTTGGTACTCCTGAGGAAATTTATAATGATCCAGCAAATATTTTTGTTGCACAATTTATAGGCACACCCAAAATGAATATTCTAGAAGTAAATGAGGAAAATATTGTTTCAGAAAATACAATTAATTTGTTAGGTAATGATATCCAGTTTGACAATTTAAAATTGAAAAAATCAAAACATTTTGTGGGTATTAGGCCTGAACATTTGAAAGCTAATCAAAATACAAAATTCACATTCAGCCCTGAAATAGAATTAATTGAAAACCTTGGTAATGAAAAAATTGTGTATATGAAGAAAGATGAACACCAATTAAGTGCAAAAATTCCGAGCAATGTTGAAATTGGAAATTCAATAGGTTTTGATACAGAAGATATTTTTATTTTTGATGCAGATGGAAAAAGAGTAAAATCGTAACACAACTCTGAATTGACTAGCTTTCAATTTAATCCCTAATTTTGTTAAATTATGAGCTCTTTGCATATCTCATATGTGACAGTCCTATCTTTGCTAAATAGAATCATTTTAATATAGTTTTTCTATAAACTTAAAACAGAGGTGAAAATGAAAAATATAATAAAAATTATCTGCGTAGTTTCATTTTTTATTTCTAATGTTGTTTACGCAGATATAAAGTTTTGGACTACAGAAGTTCAGCCAGCCAGAATGGCAAAACAAGAGGAAATGGCAAAAGCTTTTGAAGCTAAAACTGGAATTAAAGTAGATGTAATTCCAATTGAAGAAAAGGAATTAGGTACGAGAGCAACTGCTGCTGCGGCTGCAGGTGATTTACCAGATGTTATTTATCATACTTTACAATACGTATTACCATGGGCAGAAGCTGGAATTTTAGATGTAGATGCCAACAACGATGTTGTTAAAGATTTAGGTAAAGATACATTTGCACCAGGTGCACTTAACATGGCAAAATCAGGTTCAAAAATTGCTGCAGTTCCAGTTGATGGTTGGACTCAAATGGTTGTTTATAGAAAAGATCTATTTGAAAATGCAGATTTAGCACCACCAACAAGCTATGCAAATATTGTAGCTGCTGTTGAGAAATTATCAAAACAAAATGGTATGTTTGGTTTCGTAGCAGCAACTAAAACTGATGAAAATTTTATGAGTCAGGTTTTAGAGCATGTTCTTTTAGCAAATGGAGTTAATATCGTTAAAAAGGGTGGTATTAAAAAACAAGGTAAGAAACTGAAAGAGGCATTAGAGTTTTATAAAGTTATCTCAAAAGCAAGTCCTCCAGGTGAACTTTACTGGAAACAATCTAGAGAACTATACTTTGCTGGTAAAACTCCAATGATTATTTGGTCTCCATTTATTATGGATGAACTTGCAGGATTAAGAGATTCTGCTCCTCCAACAATTAATAGTGATCCAACTTCTCCAGAGCTAGCATCAAAAACTGGTTTCATAACTAATTTTAGTGGACCAAGTAACAAAAAAGGTGCTGCATGGGCAGATATTAGGTATTTTGGTATAACTGCTGATGCTGATACTGATGAAGCTAAACAATTTATCATGTACTCAATGGACGAAGGTTACACAAGTACGTTATCTATTGCACCAGAAGGTAAATTTCCTGTAAGAAGAGGAAATTCAAGTGACCCTGAAGCTTTTACAAAAGCATGGAGCAAACTGCCTGTGGGAGTTGATAGAAAAGCTCCTTTATCAGATCTTTACGACACAGATGTTATTAACAATATCGTGGCAGGTTTAGATACTGCAAACAGATGGGGAGTAAAAGAAGGTGAACTATCTAGAGCATCAAAAGTCATTAATTCTCAATTTATAAATAGAATCACTAGACTTTATATTGATGATCAAATTGATGTAGATGAAGCTGTTGATATGATTAATAAATCATTAGCTAAATTCAATTAATTTAAATATTTTAAGAAAGCGGATAATATAAATTATCCGCTTTTTTTATGAATGACACTTTAGCAAATACAGAAAAAAAAACCGCATACATATTAACTTTACCTGCAGTCCTTTTAGTTTTTGCAATAATTTTATTTCCAATTTTTGCAAACGTTTGGATTAGTTTTAAAGAAGTTGAATTAAAAGATATCAGAATACCAGAACCAAGGGCAAAAAAAATCGTAAAATCTATTGCTGAAGAGAGTTCAAAAATAAAAATATTATACAAGTTAAGAAATAGCTCATTAATTCAAGAAATAAGAGATGTTTCTTTTCAAGATAATTTTCCTAAAAATTTTGAAATTGTAAATTTAGATCCAAGATGTGACTACAAAAATTATAATTTAAAATGTGAATTTGGTAATTGGCCAGCTAAATATAGGGAGAATTTTCAAGTTATTTTTGAAACAAATGATGGATCAAAAATTGATAAAAAAAAGCTTAAATCAATCAAGCCAAAACTAGATGGTAAATCTGATAATGTATTACTTAATACCAACTTTACTTTAAAAAACTTCAAAAAAGTTTTATTTGATAATGAGTTTATAGACTTACTTCTTACAACATTTTATTACACATTTTTTGGGACAGTTGGCTCAATTATTTTTGGTATTTTGACAGCACAAATGGTTAATCAAAAGTTTTACGGAAGAACTTTTATGAGAAGTGTTTTACTTTTTCCATATGTGGCTCCCGTTGTTGCTTTGGCATATACCTGGGAACTATTATTGGATCCAAATAGCGGAACACTAAATAGTTTATTGATAAATTATCAAATAATAGAAACACCAATTAATTTACTTGGACAAAAATATATAGAGATTAGCGTTTTAGGATTTGATTTTAAATTAAGATTAGCTTTGACAACAGTTATAATGTTTGAGATATGGCGATATTTCCCTTTGGCATTTCTTTTTATTCTCGCAAGACTGCAAGCCATCCCTAAAGAGCTTTATGAAGCTGCTGATGTTGATGGAGCTAGCCCATTTCAAAAGTTTTTTAAAATTACTCTTCCACAAATAACAGCAGTTATATCAATATTGTTTATGATTAGGTTTATTTGGAACTTTAATAAATTTGAGGATGTTTTTTTATTAACAGGAGGTGCATCTGGAACAAGAACTTTGCCTATAAATGTTTATCAACAAGGATTTGCAATTTCAGATATTGGTATGGGTTCAGCTGTTTCTATAGTCATTGTTGTCTTACTTTTAATGTTTATGTTTTTTTATTTTAAACTTTTAGGAAAGAGGGTAGATGAAAATTAAAAATACAATTCTATTTTCATTGATAGCTACATTTTTCTTAATATTTTTAGTTTCAATTTGGAAAGTATTAGCAACATTGCAAGGATTAACTATCAAAACATTTAATATTGAAATAATTTTTATTATCGGATTTTTAATATCTTTATTTCATTTAATTTTTAATGATAAAATTAAACCTTTTTTATAAATCTATTATTTTTTCATCTTTATTTGTAATTTTTGATGGCTACTTAATACAAAAACTTCCTGTATGGTATAATGTAGGTACTTTCTTAATAATATATTTTTTTGTAAGTAAAATTAATAAGTATAATTTCATCAACCTAAAAGAAGAACACTCCACGCAAGTTATCCTTTTTGATTTTTTAACTTTGTTTGGAATTTTATTTTTTTCTTTTGTAATACTATTCCCGTTTTATATGATGTTAGTAACGAGTTTTAAAACTCAGATTGCTTTGTTGGTAAACCCTTTAGATTTTAGTATAAATTTTGCTCAAGGTTTAAAAGAATTGTTTAACTCATATTTTGTAATTTTTAAATCTTATAATTTTGGAAAATATATTATTACTAGCACTATCGTTTCAGTTGGCACAGTTATTATCACTCTTCTTTTTGCAATCCCAGCTGCTTATGCGGTGGCAAGATTAAATTTTTTTGGAAAAACATTTTTATCTACATCAATACTTATAATCTACATGTTTCCAGCAATAGTACTTGTTATTCCACTTTATACAATTTTTAGTCAATTAGGATTGAGAAATTCTATAGAAGGTTTGTTGATAGTGTATACCGCCACCACACTTCCAGTCGCAATCTATATGCTACAAGGATATTTTAAAAGTATACCTAAGGAGCTAGAGGAAGCCGCAATATTAGATAGACTAAGTTGGTTTGGGATTATCACAAAAATTATAATTCCACTAAGTATTCCAGCTATTTCATCGGTAGCATTATATGTGTTTATGATTGCTTGGAATGAGTTTTTATTTTCATTAATGTTTTTAGATAATCCAAATTCATTTACATTATCCAGAGCTATTCAATATTTAAGTGGTGATGCAGAAACTCCTAGACAATATTTGATGGCTGGTTCAGTTATTGTTACTTTACCAGTGCTATTCATTTTTGTTTATTTTGAAAAATATCTAGTAAGTGGTTTAACAGCAGGAAGTGTAAAAGGATGATGAATAAATTTGTTAAAATCGCACAAAAAACTTTAATCGGAAATAGAAAAAAGAGATACACTTTACCAACAAATAATAAATTATATCCTGCACAATGGAACTGGGACTCAGCATTCATTGCATTGGGATACTCATACTTTAATCTTAATTTTGCATTAAAAGAAATTAAAACTCTATTAGATGGACAATGGAAAGATGGAATGATTCCACACATTCTATTTCATGATACAAATACTAATTACTATCCTAATCATACTGCTTGGAGTTGTGGAAATAAAATACATTCTTCTGGAATAACTCAACCTCCGGTGCTTGCAAGTATTTTAAAACAAATAATAGATAAAAATAAAATTACTAAAAAACAAAAAACAGAAATTAAAAAATTTATAATTAAAATCAAAAAATCTCATGAGTGGTTCATTAAATATAGAGATCCAAAAAAAACTGGTTTAGTATCAATACTTCATCCATGGGAAAGTGGCTATGATAATTCTTCACTTTGGGATGGACCAATGAGTAAAGTTAAAATTGAAAAAAATATAAAATATAAAAGAGCTGATAATAAGGTTGTTAATCCAGAACATAGACCTTTAAATATTGACTATGATAGGTATGTAACGATTAAAAACGATCTAAGAAAAAAGAAGTATAATCCAAAAAAAATATTCAATACTGCAATGTTCAATGTCGTTGATATTGGATTTAATTCTATATTTCTTAAAGCAAATAAAGATCTAATCATACTTTTAAAAGAATTTAATCTAGATAGCTCTAAAATAATTAATTATGTAAAACTCACTGAGAGAAATATTTTAAGATTTTTTGACAAAAAAAAAGGTACTTTCTTTTCATTTGATTTAAGAAATAAAAAAAAAATATCAGTCCCATCTATAACAAATTACTTAGTACTGTTTGCTGATATTAATAATTATAAGATAAATGATGTTTTAATCAAAAACTTAAAAAAACATAACGTGAAAGAAAAATATTTCTTTTCTTCAATAAAACCTAATCACAAAAGCTTTGAGGAAAAACGTTATTGGAGAGGTCCTGTGTGGGTTAATTGTAATTGGTTTATGTGCAAGGGTCTAATTAATAAGGACAAAAAATATTCAAAAAAAATTAAACAAAGCACTATTAGATTGGTAGAAAAAAAAGGATTTCACGAATATTACAGTTGCAAAAATGGTAAACCAATGGGTGCAAATAATTTTTCTTGGTCAGCAGCTCTCTATTTGGATTTAAAATTAAATAAAGATTAATCTTTTATTTTATTCCACTCAGACATTCCACCTGTAATGTTTTTAACATTTTTGACACCCATATCTTTCATTGTTTTGGTTGCAAGAGTTCCTTGACCGCCTAAACCACAAAAAACTACAAACTCTTTATCTGGATTATTTTTAAAAATATCATTTTCTAAAGGACTTCCTTCTGCTAAATAAAATTCAAGCAACCCTCTGTCCATGTGTAGGGCATTTCCTATTGTACCTTTAGAAAAACTTTCTTTATCTCTTACATCAATAAATTGAACATTAGGATCATTTAATTTTTTTTTTGCATCTTCAGCGGAAATATTTTCAATTTCACTTCCTACACTCATAAGTTCATCAAATTTTTTCATATTAAATCCCTAAATTATTAGTTTTGAAAACCATATTTTCTTAATCTCACGTCACCAGTTCTGGCATGTGCTTCCATTCCTTCGTATCTAGAAATTCTTGCACAAGCAGCACCGACTTCTTTTGTAGCTGCTTTACTCATTCTCTGGAAACTTAATGTTTTAATAAATTTTCCAACAAACAAACCACCAGTATATCTACCAGCACCTTTTGTTGGTAAAATGTGATTTGTACCCGAACATTTATCTCCATAAGCAACAGTTGTTTCTTCACCAATGAATAAAGATCCATAATTTTTTAATCTGTCATGGTACCATTTTAAATTTTTAGTCTGGACTTCTAAATGTTCTGGAGCATATTCATCACTAACTTTAGCGATCTCTTCATCAGTATCACAAAGGATTACTTCACCATAATCTCTCCATGCAGCGCCAGAATTTTCTCTTGGAAGATCTGGCAAATCAGCAATTAATTCTGGAACTCTTTGCATAACATAGTCTGCAACTTTTTTACTTTTAGTAAACAACCAAGCTGGAGAATTATAACCGTGTTCTGCTTGTCCAACCAAATCATATGCAACCATTTCAGGATCAGCTGTCTCATCTGCAATTACTGCAATCTCAGTTGGACCAGCAAATAAATCTATACCAACTTTTCCAAACAAAATTCTTTTTGCTTCTGCAACAAATTGGTTTCCAGGCCCTACTAAAATATCCGCAGGGGCATTTCCAAATAAACCATTTGTCATTGCTGCAATAGCTTGCACACCACCCAAATTCATTATTACATCAGCTCCACATAAGTCAGCTGTGTAAACAATTGATGGATGCACTCCAACACCAGGTTTAGGTGAACTACAAACTAAAATATTTTTAACACCAGCAACTTTTGCTGTTGTTACACTCATTACAGCTGAAGCTATATGAGCGTATCTTCCTGCAGGAACATAACAGCCTGCTGTATTAACAGGAATAAGTTTTTGTCCAGCAAATAAACCATCAGATAATTCAACTTCAAAGTCTTGGCCATAATTTTTTAATTGTGCTTCAGCAAATTTTCTTACTCTTTCGTGGGAAAACTGAATATCATCTTTAGTTTTTTGATCTAAATTTTTTTTTATTTCTTCAATTTTTTCTTTTGAAACAATTACATCACCTTCATATTTATCAAACTTTTTAGAAAGCTCTTTACAACCTTCTTCTTTGCTAGTCTCAATGTCTTTTAGAATATTTTCAACTATTTCTCTTGTTTTTGTGTCATCAGTCGATGATGTTTTTGGTGATTTTTTTAAGTATGTAATTGCCATTTCTCTCCTTTAAATTTCAGTTTATTTAAATGAATTTCTTTTAAAATTCAATGAATCATTTAGTCCAATGCAACAACTGCAGCTGCAATTGAAGCTAAACGCGCTTGAGCTTCATCAGACCTACTAGTTATTACGACTGGTACCTTTCCACCAACCACAACTCCTGCGGCGCATGCTCCACTAAAATAGATAAGCATTTTTACTAAAGCATTTCCAGTTTCTACACTAGGTACCAATAAAACATTAGCTTCTCCAGCAACCAAATTTTTAATTCCTTTAATTGCAGCTGATTTTTTTGAAATACTATTATCAAATGCTAAAGGGCCAAAAACGTCAGCACTTAAATTTTCTTCTTTAGCTAACTTTGTAATTTCTGCTGCTTCAATGGAACTTGGTACACTTTCCAATACTTCTTCTGTAGCGGATAATACGGATACTTTTGGTCTTTCTATTCCTATTCTATTTGAGAAATTAACGACATTCTTTAGAATATGCATTTTTGTTTTAACATTTGGCAAAACATTTAATGCTCCATCAGTAATAATTAATGGCTTATCATCTTTATCGATAGTCATATGCCAGATATGACTTAATCTTGTTTTTCCTAACAAATTATATTCACGTTTAAGGACTTCTTTCATCAAAACATCTGTATGAATATGCCCTTTCACTATTATTTGTACCTTACCTTCACTTGCTAATTTAGCTGCAATTTTAGCTGTATCATTTTCTACAGGTTCATGGATAAGTTCATATTTAGAAATATCCCATTTAATATCTTCGGCACATTTTTGAATTTCCACTTCATGACCAATAAATATGGGCTCAATTAAATTCTCGTTAACTGCATCTTGCACTGATAACATAGGCAAAGGTTTACCAGCATTTACGACTGCAACTTTAACTCCTTTTTTTTTATGAGCTAAATCTAATAAGTTATTTGGACAGATAATTTCTTTGTTTGAGAGCATTTTGTACCATTATGTGAAAAAACTGAACATGTACATATAAAAAATTTCTTTATATCAAATTAACAACTTTATATAATCAATTCAGAGGGGGAGAATTTGGAGATTGTAACTAAGATAGCGCCAATCATATTGGCCTTGATAATGTTAGGCTTAGGTCTAGGATTAAAACTAGAAGATTTTGGAAGAGTATTCAAAGCACCAAAAGATTTTATAGTTGGTTTTATTTCTCAATTAATAATTCTTCCAATAGTAGCATACATATTAATTTTAATTTTAAAAACACCCCCTGAAATAGCAATAGGGGTGATGATCATAGCTGCCGCACCTGGAGGTGTAACATCTAATGTAATGACAAAATTTGCTGATGGTGATGTTGCATTATCAATATCTTTAACAGCTGTTATTAGTTTATTAAGTATAATTACAGTTCCTTTAATAATTTTTACATCTGCAGACATTTTAGGGATAACAGAAGTTTCTCAAAATATTTCAATGACAGGAATAGCGCTAAAAATGTTTTTAGTGGTAACAGTGCCTGTAATATTAGGAATGATTATCAGAAAATTTGCTGAAAATTTCATATCTTCTAAAGTTGAAATATTTAATAAACTTAACATAGTTTTGTTTACTGTTTTTTTCGTAGCAGCGTTTTATGAAGAAAGAGAAAATATTCTTAGCTTTATAAAAGAAGCAGGTTTAATTGCTTTAATATTAAATGTATTGATGATGGTTATTGCATATTATATTGCAAAAGCTTTTGCTTCGGGAGTTAAACAAATGAGATGTATTGCTTTAGAATGTGGTTTGCAAAATGGTACGTTAGCGTTATTTGTTTCTACACAAATATTTGGTAGTGATATATTATATGCAATACCAACAGGTGCTTACGCACTAATCATGTATATAACAGGATTTATTTTTATTTATTTTTTAAAAAAATCTAATTAAGGATTGATTATTCTTATTTGATTAAAGACTTTATAGATAAAATTACTTAAGCTAAGCATATTTTGGTTTATCATTTTATCTGTTTTTTGAAACGCACTATCTTTAGCATCGAATATAATTAATTTTTTTTCATTTATATGAAGATATTTTTTATCAATTAAATATTTTAGTTTTCTAACAACAGTTGGCCGTGGAATACCAGTTATTTCAGAAACTGACATAGCATTTACACCTCTTGTATCAGAGCCCATAAGTGACTTATGGTATGAACGTATGTTTTTTTTTGGAAAAAAATCTTTATTCTTAACTGCATTAATAATGACCACCATTCCAATAGCTAGAATTTCTAAATCTTTTAACTCAGTTCTCCATCTATACATATAAATAAACCAGAATTTATTAAACTGATACCAACAGTAGGAGAAATTTTCTTTCATCGCAGATATTATTTCATCAACTGAATAAACCTCAGTTATTAATTTTTCTTTTTTTAAAATTTTATTAAATTCATGTAATATATTTGCAATCTCTGTCAAAGTGTTAGTTGCTCTAGCTGAGTAGAGTGTACTTCTCACAACAAATATTTTCTTACCAGTCCTTTTGATTGTTCCTTCATTTTCTAACTCTACAACTTTTCTTCTGATACTCTCTTTTGGTACCCCTAGATCTTTTGAGATGTCTGAAATGTTAATTTTGCTTATTTCGATTGATTTATCCTTATAAAAAGTGTCGTAGTCAATTTTTATACCATTTTGCCTGAAATATATAAGATCTTGGTTAATCAAATAAATAATGATTACAAACTTGTCTATGTCTTTGTAATGATCGTAGGCTCTTACAAACCAGTTGCTTGTTAAGGTAAAAAAAGAGGGTGCCAGTGTGGCAAAATTATCTTGAATTACTTTATTGATTATCTTCTCATCAATATGTGCAGATATACTAGGTAAAGTATTCATATTTTTAAAAAAAACCCAATATGAACAAAAGTGAAATTAGAGTCAACCCATTATGGACAACCCTAGTATGTAAAACATGCAGTAATAATGATTAAAATAAACATTATAAACAAAATATGAGTACAGAAAGCTTACATAGAACATCCGAGATTGTAGAGACCCCCTCTCAATATGTCGAAACTCCAAAAAGGGTTAATGTGGATGTTCTAAAGCAAAGACTTCTAGAAGAAAAGAAGAAGGAAAAAGTTAAACGAACAATAATCTTATCATCTGTTATCGTTTCTTTGGGTGCTCTAACGATGTTAACTTATTAAGGTTTCCAAATCTTTCTTTATTATATCCGGTATAGAAATTTCTTTTTTTGAGTTATTTTTATACCGGGCATATTTATTTTGTCCTGGATACATTATTTCTTTAACTCCCTTAATTTTAGGAAGTTTTTTTATTGTTTTAATATTATCTTTAATTCGTTGGTTATAATTCTTTTGAAATAAATTTGCTTTAAAAGTTATAAATAAATGTCCAATATTTTGTGGACCTGAAAAATCATCAAATGGATCTTTAACTCTTCCCGCATGATTTCCTCCTGTTAAAACTCCACTTAATATATCTACCATCCAAGCAAGTCCTGAGCCTCTAAAACCTGCAATTGGTAATTGAACACCCGCTAAAGCTTTTTTTGCATCAGTGGTTGGTTTGCCAAATTTATCTAAAGCAACTCCCGCAGGAATTGATTGATTATTTCTTGCTGCAACTCTTATTTTTCCTCTATTAATCATTGAGATTGATGTATCTAAAATAAATGGAATTTTAGAACCAGTAGGGGATCCAAAACAAATTGGATTTGTTCCAAATAAAGTTTTTAAAGCACCATGTGGTGCAACTGCTGGAGGAGCATTTGTATATATCATTGTAATTAAATTTTTTTTTACTGCTTGTTCCGCGTAATAACCAGACAAA
>CACGHF010000023.1 GCA_902572775.1 uncultured Pelagibacteraceae bacterium | reverse complement strand
TTTACGAAGAAAATATAAATAAAGAAACTTCAATATCTTATGAGGTTAAAGAGGGAGATTATATTCAGGTAATAAGTCCAACTGGCAGACAATGTTCTGACTTTGTGGCTTTCGATACAAGAAAATTAGAAAAAGGAATTGAAAAAGGATTAGACTGGCAAACCACGAGAACATTCATGGGTAATACTTTCCCAGGACCAGGTTTGTTCTCTAAATTTTATGATACAGATCATGAGCCACTTGTTGAAGTAATAAGAGATACCGTTGGTAAACACGATACTTTTAATCTTGCATGCACTTCAAAATATTATGAAGATGCGGGGTATTTTGGTCACCCAAACTGCTCGGATAATTTAACTGAAAGTATGTCTAAATATGGTGTTCAGAAACAAAAAGGTTGGCATGCAATTAATTTATTTTTTAACACCTCAGCTGGAGGATTAAATTCTGTTATTTCTGATGAATCTTATTCAAGGCCTGGAGATTATGTGATGTTTAAGGCTTTAAAAGATTTAACAATAGGAACAACTGCATGTCCAAGTGATATAGATCCTTGTAATTCATGGAATCCTACAAATATATTTGTTAGAACTTACGATAAAAATAAAGAATTTAGAAAGTCATTTGGTTTTAGAATGAAAACAGACTCTGAAAATAAACTTACCAGAAATTCTGGCTTTTATGAAAGAACTTCAAAATTAACTAGAAACTTTGTTGATGCTAGAGGGTTTTGGCTTCCAAATGATTACACCAAGCATGGTTTGGTTAATGAGTACAATGCTTGCAGAAATGATGCTGTATTAATTGATCTATCATCACTAAGAAAATTTGAAATAATTGGTCCTGATGCTGAGGAGTTAATGAATTACACTCTTACAAGAAATATAAAAAAACTTTCTGTTGGACAGGTTGTATATTCTGCAATGTGTTACGAAAATGGAATGATGTTCGATGATGGAACTCTTTTAAGATTAAGCGAAACAGGTTTTAGATGGATATGTGGAGATGAGTATGGTGGAGAATGGCTTAAAGAAATTGCAAAGAAAAAGAATTTTAACGCTATTGTGAAAAACTCTACTGATCAAATTAGCAATGTATCTTTGCAAGGTCCAAAAAGTAGAGAAATTTTAAAAAAAATTATCTTTACACCACCTACACAGCCTTCGATAGATGAGTTGGGCTGGTTTAGATTTACAATATGTAGAATAGAAGAACTTCAAGGTATTCCGTTAATTATTTCTAGAACAGGTTATACTGGTGAGTTAGGTTATGAAGTTTGGTGTCATCCAAAACATGCTCCTGAAGTTTGGGATAAATTAATGGAAGCAGGTAAAGATGATGGGTTGATACCAGCTGGATTTGCTGCCTTAGACAAACTAAGAATTGAGGCAGGTTTAATTTTATTTGGCGCAGAGTTTGATGGAGAGCAAGATCCTTTTGAAGCTGGTATAGGTTTTGCCGTTCCACTGAAAACAAAAGAAGAAGATTTTATTGGTAAAGAGGAATTGATTAAAAGAAAAGCTAACCCACAAAAGAAATTGGTAGGCTTAGAACTTAATGGAAAAGAAATAGCGGGGCACGGAGACTGTGTTCATATTGGAAGATCACAGGTTGGTATAGTTACCAGCGGATGCTTATCCTCTACTTTGAATAAAAATATTGCTCTTTGCAGAATCGATGTCCAATATTCTGAAATCGGTACTGAAGTTGAAATAGGTAAAATCGATGGTCATCAAAAAAGGATTGGTGCTAAAGTTGTTGGTTTTCCATTCTACGATCCAACTAAATCCAGAGTTAGAGCTTAAAAAAATGCCAAAAGAAAAAAAGACGTTATTAGATTTTTGGGAAGATCAAATGAGACAATCTCATACCGCAAGTAACTATTTTTTTAGAAAATCTCCTTCTCACTATCATATGATGTTATTAGTAATGTCTGCACATAAAGAAAATAAAAAACTATCTGTTGAGGAACTTAAAACTAAGTTATTTAAAACATCTAGACCTAAATCTGCATTAATTATTACTGAAGCTTGTGAAAAAGGATTCTTTCGTCTTGAAAAAACATCAACAGATCAAAGGATAAAAAATATAATACCTAGTGATTCATTTATTAAAGAATTTAATGAATATCTGGATACCTTAAAAAATATAAGTTATTAGCGATAAATTTCACAAAAATCGAAATATCTAAATTATATATATAAATTTTAGTTCTATAAAAAATTATATTAATTACTATTTGCAAAAAATAATGTTTTCACATGACGACATTACCTTCAAAAGCAAAAGTAGTTATAATCGGTGGTGGAATTCACGGTCTAAGTACTGCTTGGAAACTTTCTGAAACTTACAAAAATCCTGGTGACATCGTTGTCTTAGAAAAAAAAGATACTGCCGCTGGCGCAAGTGGAATTGCTTGTGGAGTAGTAAGAAATAATTATTTCCAACCAGCAATGAGAGAATTAATGGCTCACTCAGTTTCTGTGTGGGAGAGTGATCCTAAAGCATTTAAATACAATCCAGTTGGTTATTTACAAATATCACCTGAGGTAATGCATGAAGATGTTGCAACTATTTACGAACAACAAAAAGCTATTGGATACGAGTCAGTATTTATAGAAGGTGAAAAAGATTGTTCAAATTATATGAAGGGTATTTTTGATGATTGGCAAGCACAGGGTATTACTTCTGTACTTCATGAAAAAAAAGGTGGATACGCATTTAACAAAGATTCAATTAAAGCACTTGAGAGTAAATCTACATCAAATGGTGTGCAAGTGATGAAAGGTGTAAAAGTTACAGGATTTAAAAAAGGTAGTAACAGTCAAGCTGTTACAGGAGTAGAAACAGATAAAGGTATAATTGAATGTGAACAAGTTGTAATTGGGGCAGGCCCTTGGGCAAGAGATTTTTGGAACATGTTAGAACTACCTAAGACAGCAAACATCAAAGGTAAAGATGGTAAAATGCATGAAACTGATATGTGGACATACTGGATGTTACAAGAAGGTGTTATTGGTGTTGAACCAGATTTTTTGAAAACAAATGATGGAAAACAACCACCTGTAGTTCATGTAGACTCGACTGCTCCGTTATATTCAGACAAAACTAAAAAATTATTAACAGATAAAATTTGGGGAATTTATTATAAACCTGATATTGAAGGATTAGGTGTTCAGGGTGGTACTTCACCTTACATAGTCAAAAAACACTTTGATCAAGTTAATGTTGATCCTTATGGAATTGAATCTCCTGAATATCAAACAACAGATGCGTTTAGTGAAATGTGGTGTTCAGCTTTAGCACATTGTCAAAAAAGATTTGAAGGTAAATCAGATTTATATAGAAAAGGACCATCGGGTGGACTTGGATGTATGACGCCGGACTCGTTTCCAATCTTTGATAGATTTTTTGAAAACGTTTACATGATTGCAGATGCCAATCACGGTTACAAAATGATTGGTGTTGGTGAGCTTGTTGCAAAAGAAATTCTTGGTACTGAAAGTGATTTGTTAAAACCATTTAGATTCAACCGTTACGAGAAGGGAGAACTTCACCCTACTTCGAACAGTCCGTTTCCTTGGAGCTAGACTCTAAGCCTAGACACAAATAAATTTTTCAGCTACGTTTGAATAAATTAAATTCATTGAGGGGTGAAAATGACAGATCTAGAAAAACACGTTAACCAACCGGGACGTGCGAAATTAGTAAAAGACGTAAGAGCTAAAATTAAAGAATTAGGAATAACTTATATTTATTTTCAATTTATTTCAGTAACTGGAAGAGTTGTTGGAAAAGGTATCCCAGCTGACCATTGGGAAAGAACTGCAGAAAAAGGTTTTCAATTAGTTTATGGTTCTACTGCAAATTTATTCTTAGATCGTCATAATAATTACATCGGTTACGGACCAGAGGCTATGGAACTTGTGGGAATTCCTGATCCAGAAACGTTTGTCCAATTACCTTGGGACAAAAGAGTTGCAAGAGTATTTTGTACATGTTTCAGAAATAGAGAAGAGAGAGAAAATCCAGGCGGTCATTTAACTTCTGACTGTAGAGGAAATTTAAGAATATTCATGGATGAATTTAAAAAGAAACATGGATTAGAATTAAGAGTTGGTACAGAGCCTGAAATGATGTGGTTAACTAAAAATGAAGATGGAACACCTTCAGGTAAAGGTTTCTCTAAACCTTTCTGTTACCACATTGATCAATTTGAGTCTTTAAGACCAGTATTCATGAAAGTAATTGAATACGCTAATGCTATGGGCCTTGATATGATTCAAGGTGACCATGAGGATGCTCCAGGCCAATTAGAGCTAAACTGGACTTATGATAATGTTTTGAGAAATGCAGATAGATTATCTACTTACAGACAAATTTGTGCTCAAGTTGCTAGAGAACATAATTTAATTGCCTGCTTCATGACCAAACCTTTTATGGGTGTTTCAGCAAGTGGTTGTCATACAAATATGTCTTTATGGAAAGGTGGTAAGATCAGAGTTAATAAACTTGGTCATAAAACTTTACCAGGAGTAGATGGTGTTTTTAGTTATGTTGAGGGTGGAACAAATACTTTCATGCCTGATACGAAAGATATGCAAATGCCAGGTAAAATTGGATTGCAATCAATCGCAGGTATCATGAAGCACTTGCCAGCCTTAACGGCTCTTGGATCATCAACTGTAAATTCTTACAGAAGATTATGGGATCAAGGATTTTGGGCTCCTGTTTACGCTGACTGGGGATATCAAAACAGAACTTGTGGTTTAAGATTAATGTCTAAAGAAAATTATATTAATAAAATAAAAGATTTACCTGAGTCTCTAAGGCAATTTATTGGTCTCATAATTATTACTCTTGTAGTAATTATGTCTTTTAGCATTTTAAATGGAATTTTTGGACAAGGTGATGATTTAGTAAAAAGAATGAAGTTAGAGGAGGAGAGAATTGCTGAAGAAAAAAAACTTAGCGAACTAATATCTAAATTACCTTCTGGTATATTGGTCTCATTTGATGGCACAGATCATTATAAACTGACTGATGAGGTATATGAGCAAGTATGTAAGGCTACTAAACTAATTCCACAAAGAGCAATAATGGGTGCTAATTTTTTAAATTTTAGAGCTCATGAGCTTTATACAATTAATGGAAATAAAATTGATGAGACTTTTGTTAAATGGGATGAAGAAAAAGGCAAATGTTTTGCTGGTTTTACAGTTAGTGGAAATAATGTAGGTGTTGATGAAAGTATTACTATAACTGGAGAAGCTTTAAGTTTTTTAAGTACTGGAATTGATACTAGAGTTTATTTTATTAAAAATTTTTAATGAAGAAAGGCAACAATTATTAACATTTTAATTTTATAGAATTTAATATAACTTTAAAGCAATTTATGTCTGAGACTGTTATCAAATGCGAGTCAGTTTACAAAATTTTTGGTGAGAACGCCAAAAAAATGCTTGAAGAATCTAACGGCAATGTTGATGCAAAAACTTTCCAGGAAAAAGGATGTATAGTTGGAGTTAATAATGCTTCTTTTGAAGTTGCAAAAGGAGAAATGTTAGTAGTAATGGGTTTATCTGGCTCAGGTAAATCAACTCTTCTTAGATGTATTTCTAGATTAACGGATGCTACTGGTGGAAAAATTTTTATTGAAGGCCAAGATTTATTAGAATTAAATAATAAAGAGCTTATTGAGCTTAGAAGAAATAAAATGGGAATGGTGTTTCAAAGCTTTGCTTTGTTACCTCATAAAACAGTTGTTGAAAACATTGCTTTCCCATTGCAGATCAAAGGTACTAATACTGAAGATAGTATCAACAGAGCAATGGAAATGGTAAAGCTAGTTGGACTTGATGGAAGAGAAAACTATTTTCCAAGAGAGCTTTCAGGTGGGCAACAACAAAGAGTAGGGATCGCAAGATCATTAGCTGTGGAACCGGATATATGGTTTTTAGACGAACCTTTTTCTGCTTTAGACCCATTAATAAGAAAAGAAATGCAGGATGAGTTTTTAAGACTTCAGGAAAAATTACAAAAAACAATTATGTTCATTACCCATGATTTTGATGAGGCATTGAAGTTAGCTGACCGTATAGCGATTATGAAAGATGGTATAATTGAACAATTAGATACACCTGCAAAAATTGTATTAAATCCTGCAACAGAATATGTAAGAAAGTTTACTGAAGAAGTTCCAAGGGAGAAAGTTTTAATTATTGAGGATGTAATGGATGCTTCAAGTAAAGATAATTTAGGAGATTTAAAAGTATCAAAAGATGAAATTATAGAAAATGTTGCAGAAAAAATACTTACTCAAGAAAAATTAGTAGGAGTAGTTGACTCAAATAATAATATTGTAGGATCAATTAAACCTTCAAAAATAATAGATACAGTTTTTGGAGGAAGAAAAAACGGCAGTTAAAATATGGAGTATTTAAAAAAATATCCAAAATTATTTCAATGGTTATTTTTGTTAATTGTATTTTTTGCTTTATGTTTTGCAATAGATGTTCCTGAAACTTATAAATTTATAAGAGGCCAGGCAGAATTTGTTAAAGATCCAAATCAAAGTGTTTACTTTTTTCTAGGTAAAGAGGTTAGGTATTATGCCTTTGATGTATTTTGGAGATTGCCACCACTTCTAGGATGGCTACCTATTTGGATAAACGACTCCTTATTTTTCTTAATGAATGAGTGGATGCCAATGGAGTTTTGGAACGAAGATACTCAAGAATTTAAAACTCGACCATTATTATTAGAGATAAGTAGAAATTTAACTTCATTTATGACTTTTTTAATTGAATTAATTAGAGAGATTTTGCTTGGAGGTTTAGAAACTATTGTTGCATTTACTAGCTGGGATTTTATTGATGCTTATCCTTGGTTAGAATTGCCAGGTTTACCTTGGACAATTGTTGCAGCTGGAGCAGCGATACTTTCTTATAAATTAAGTGGAAAGGGATTAGCTTTATTTGCAGGTTTAACAATGATCTATATTTCTATATTTGGTCAATGGAAACCTTCAATGCAAACACTTTCTTTTATACTTGTTGCGGCTCCACTTTCATTTATTTTTGGTTTAGGCTTGGGTATTGCAGCATACAAAAGCAAACGTGTTGAAAAAGCATTATACCCAATTCTTCTTGTGATGCAGACAATGCCACAATACGCTGTATTAGTTCCTGCACTTGTTTTATTTGGTGTTGGTGATCATGCTGCTGTAATCATTACGATGGTTGTTGCGGTCCCACCAATGATATTATTAACAATATTGGGATTAAGAGCTATACCTCCAGAAGTTATTGAAGCTGGAAGAATGAGTGGATGTACTAATTGGCAGTTAATGTTCAAGGTATTAATTCCTACAGCAAGACGAGATATTTTAATTGGAGTTAATCAAGTAATAATGGTTTGTTTTTCAATGGCAGTTATATCTGCATTTATTGGTGCAAAAGGATTAGGATTTAATTTGTTGTTAGCACTTAATCAACTCAATATTGGTTTAGCGCTTGAGGCTGGTCTATGTATTAGTTTAATTGCAATTTTACTTGATAAAATGTCTTTGGCATGGGCAAATAAACAAACAGATTATTTTGGTAATCTTTCATTTTACCAAAGAAATAAAAACGTAATATTTTTTGCAGCTTCATTCGTAATCGGAATAATTCTTGCATATGTTGGGACTTTTATTTTCAAAGGTAGTTTTAATTACTTGTTTGAAATTCCTCATAATAAAGGAATATCAACAGCAGATTTTTGGAATAAAGGAGTTGATTGGATTTTTGATACTTTCTTTGTTTATATAAAAGCATTCAATACATGGTTAATTCAAGATGTGCTTCAGCCGATGAGAGCTTTATATTTAAGAATGCCTGCAGTTGCTACATTAGTACTAGCAGTTGGTGCAGGATATTTAATTGGAGGAATTCGATCAGCATTAGTCGTCGCTGCTTTGACTTTATTTATAGCATTAAGCCCTTGGTGGGATAGAGCGCTAGTTACATTATATATGGCAACTTTTGGAGTAGTTATTTCTTGTTTGATAGGATTTACAGTAGGGACATTATGTTTCCAAAATAAAAAATCAGCTGCATTCATGCTAGGTGTTTGTGATATATTTCAAACATTCCCATCATTTGTATATTTAATTCCTGTGATGATGCTATTTGGAATTACAGATACTTCTGTATTAATTGCTGTAATTGTTTATGCCACAATTCCTGCAACTAGATATACAATAGAAGGACTTAGAAGTGTTCCTGTTGGCTTACATGAGGCTGCAACAATGTCTGGTGTAAATAAATTTCAAAGATTAACAAAAATTGAGTTTCCATTAGCATTTCCACATATGATGCTTGGTTTAAATCAAACAATAGTTTTTGCTTTATTTATGGTGATAATTGGAGCCTTCATTGGAACAGAAGATCTTGGTCAGTACATTTTAAAAGCACTTTCAGATAAAAATGGAGCAGGAATTGGTTTAACTCTCGGTATCTGTGTTGCGTTTATAGGATTAATTTTTGATAATTTGATTAGAACTTGGGTTGAAAAAAGAAAAAAACATCTTGGCATAGCTTAGTATTTTGAAAAAATTTATTGTCTCCATTGATCAAGGAACAACCTCTTCGAGAGTTGTTTTGTTTGATACTAAAGGGAACACTAAATTTATTTCACAATATGAATTTAAACAATACTTTCCTAGAAATGGCTGGGTAGAACATAATCCAAATGAAATTTGGTCGACAACAATTAAAGCACTAAAACAAGTAATTAAAAAAGCTAAAAGTTTAAATGGTCATATACTTACTATTGGAATTACAAACCAAAGAGAAACTACAATTTTGTGGAATAAAAAAACTGGAAAACCTGTTTATAATGCGATCGTTTGGCAAGATAGAAGAACCCAGGAATATTGTAAATCTCTAAAGAATAAAAATTACGAAAATACTTTTAGAAAAAAAACAGGTTTATTTATAGATCCTTATTTTTCTGCCACTAAAATAAAATGGATTTTAGATAATGTAAAAGTTTCAAAAAAGTTACTCAAAACTAATAATTTATTGTTTGGTACGGTTGATACCTTCTTAATCTGGAAATTAACTAAAGGTAAACAGCATTTAACCGAAGCTACCAATGCAAGTAGAACCATGTTGTTTAATATTAACAACAATAAATGGGATAATCAAATATTACAAAAATTAAAAATTCCAAAGAGCATCTTGCCAGAGGTAAAAAATTCTGCAGATAATTTTGGAAAAACAGACAAGAGAGTTACTGGAAAAGAAATACCCATTTCAGCTGTTTTAGGAGATCAACAAGCAGCTGCTGTAGGACAAGCTTGTTTTGAAAAAGGATCTATAAAGAGTACTTATGGTACTGGTGCGTTTATAATAATGAACACTGGATCAAAAAAAATTAATTCAAAAAATAAGTTATTAACGACAATTTGTTATCGATTGAATAATAAGACTACCTATGCTCTTGAAGGATCTATTTTCATAGCAGGAGCAGGCGTACAATGGTTAAGGGATAAAATTAAATTAATAAACAATGCTTATGAAACTGAAAAAATAGCTAAATCAACAAAAAGCAATAATGAAGTTTATGTTGTCCCAGCTTTTAGTGGAATAGGTGCACCTTATTGGAGACCTGATGCAAGAGGTTTAATAACAGGACTTACAAGAGATAGTGATTGGAAAACTTTAGTGAGAGCAACCGTCGAGTCTGTTGCTTATCAAAGTTATGACTTATTTTATTCAATGAATAAAGATGGTTTAAAGCCTAGAATAGTTAAAATTGATGGTGGTATGGTAGCTAATAATTGGTTCTCACAATTTTTGGCAGATGTAATTGATTTAAAAGTAATTCGACCTAAAGTCTTAGAAACTACCGCGCTAGGAGCCGCGCTGTTTGCAGGATATCAAGTAGGAGAATTCAAATCATTAAATCAAATAAAAAATACATGGAAAAAAGATAAAGCTTTTAAGCCAAAAATTAATAAAAAGCTGAGAAATCATATATTGCATGGTTGGAAGCAAGCAATTAAAAAAACCTTAGCATAAAGATAAAAATGAAAAAAATATTAATTGTTGGCGCTGGAGCTATGGGAGCTGCTTTCTCAATACCATTGTTAGATAATGGTCACTCGGTTACTTTAACAGAGCCATACAACTTTAAATTATTAAAAAAATTAAACTCAAAAAAAAAATATCACCCATCATTAAATATAAATTTACCAAAAAAATTAAAAATAAATAAATTTTCAAGTGACATTGTAAATCGCAATTGGGACTTAATTGTAATTGCTGTGAGTTCCATTGGAATAGATTTGATTGGAAAAAATCTATCAAAAATTAAAAATAAATCACCTATTTTGGTATTAACAAAAGGTCTTAAATTAGATGGTAGAAATTTAATTTCGATGTCTAGCTTATTAAGAAAATATAATAAAAATTTAAATATCTCAGTTTTGAAAGGCCCATGTTTAGCAAAAGAATTAGCTAAAAAAGTTAAAAGCTTCACTGTTGTTGCAAATAAAAATATAAATACTGCAAAAAAAATAGGAAGATTAATTTCAACAAATTATTATCAAACTGAATTTAGTAGAGATATTAATGGGGTTGAGTTTTTATCTGCAATAAAAAATATTTATTCTATGATAATTGGAGCCGGGCAATGGCACAATACATCATCGGCTTTATTCAGAAAATCAATTGATGAAATGAAATATCTTGCAAATTATTTTAAAGGAGAAAAGGAAACTGTTTATGGTCTGGCAGGTTTAGGAGATTTATACGTAAGTGCAATGGGAGGAAGAAATAGCAAAATGGGAGAATATCTAGGTAAAGGCTATACTTTTACCCAAGCAAAGAAAAAGTTTATGAAAAACGATACAGTAGAAGGTGCTGATTTAGCAATAGAAATTGCTCCTTTTGTATTTAAAAAAATTAATAAAAGAAAAGTCCCTTTAATGATCTCTTTATTAGAGGCAATTGTTAAAAATAAAAAATTAAAAATTAAATATTAATTTTTTATTTATTTAAAAAAGTTTCCATAGAGTCGTCCATCGCCTTTTCCCAAGGTGTATGATGAATTGGAGCAACTGATCCAGTCACTGGAGATGAAAACGATTTATTTCTATAAGTTAGAATATCCTCTACTTTATGGTGCTCCCATTCTTTGAAATGTTTTCTAATTAATTCAAAATCAATTTTAGGATAATCAGACATATCATGAAGTTCTTTGGTATATTCTGTTTGAAAATCTATCATTTGATCAGGATTTTCTAATTTTTCCTCCATTGAAACCCACTTATTAATGTCTTTATCTATTTCGTCATTGCTAGGCATTTTTATTTTTCCCATGATCACATCTCTCGCATACCATCCCTGACAGTCAAACATGTTAAATGTGTGAAATTGATCCTGCATACCTAAGTATAAAAGTTTATGATTATCTTGCCACACAACACCTTTGTAAAGTTTTGGTGGATATAATCTATTATGTGTTTTTAATTTTAAACTTTCATCTAAAAATGGAAAATGATGAAGATATCCCGTACATAAGATCACTACATCGGCATTTTGTTCTGTTCCGTCTTTAAATATAGCTTTTTTTCCATCTAACCTATCTAAGTAATGAACTTCTTTCATGCCTTTTGGCCATTTAAAGCCCATTGGGTTATGCCTGTAACCAATTGTTACACTTTTAGCACCATATTTATTACATTGTAGGGCTACATCTTCAGCTGAATAGCTGCTTCCCAAAACAATCACATCTTTTCCTCTGAACTCTTCTGCATCTCTAAAATCATGAGAGTGCATTATTCTTCCCGGGAAAGAATTCATTCCTTCGTACTCAGGAATAAAAGGTACAGAAAAATGACCTGAAGAGACTACTACATAATCAAATGTATCATTTAAAACTTTATTATTTACTTTGTCCTGGTAGCTAATTTCAAACTTATCATTTTTAAAGACAGTATTTGTAACTCTTGTATTAAATTTAATCTTACTCTTTATATTTCCTTTGCTTACTCTTCCCAGAATATAATCTTGCAAGACTTCCCTTGGAGGAAAAGAAGGAATTGGCTTTCCAAAATGTTCATCAAAAGAATAATCAGCAAATTCCAAACATTCTTTAGGTCCATTAGACCATAAGTATCTGTACATACTATTAGGCACAGGATCTCCATACTGATCTGAACCAGTTCTCCAGTTGTAGTTCCATAGACCACCCCAACTTTCTTGTTTTTCAAAGCAAACTATTTCAGGAATTTTTTCTCCTTTTTTTTCTAAATGCTCAAATGCTCTTAAAATTGAAAGTCCACTTGGACCAGCGCCTATGATTGCTACTTTTGACATAGAATTTTTCCTATCATTAATAAATTTATAAATATATCTTACTAACAATTTTTAAAAAAATAAAATTATATTTTGTTATGGGTATTAATTGGAATTATCCAACTACTATGTGGATAGGAGAAAATAGAATTGAAGATTTATCCTTAGCCTGTAGAGAGTTAAATATTTCAAATCCATTATTTGTAACAGACAAGGATTTAATTAACTTAGATTTAACTAAGAATACAATATTAACATTAAAAAAAAGTTTTAA
>CACGHF010000022.1 GCA_902572775.1 uncultured Pelagibacteraceae bacterium | reverse complement strand
AGGTTGCTTTTATGGCCCCTACGGAAATTCTAGCAAGACAACATTTTAATCTAGCAAAAAAAATATTTCCTAAAATTTTAAATATAGCTCTTATTTCTGGTAAATCAGAATACAAGGTAAAAAAAGAAACACTTCAAAGATTAGAAAATAATAAAATTGATATTATTTTTGGTACACATGCTATTTTTCAAAAAAAAGTAATTTTCAAAAAATTAGGATTAATAATTATAGATGAACAACATAAGTTTGGAGTGAATCAAAGAAAAAAATTGTCAGACAAAGGTGGATCAAATTGTGATGTATTATTAATGACAGCAACACCTATACCTAGAACTCTAACAATGACAATTTATGGTGATATGGATATTTCAATAATTAGAGAAAAACCTAAAAATAGAAAACCAATTAAAACATATAGTAAATTAGAGGTTAAAATTGAAGATGTTTTAAAATTTATAAAAAAAGAAATTAAATTAGGAAATCAAATTTTTTGGGTTTGTCCATTAATTGAAGAATCTAAAAAATTGGATCACTCATCAGCTGTAAAAAAGTATGAATATTTAGAAAGCAAGTTTCCAAATCAAGTTTGTTTACTTCATGGAAAAACTGATATGGATGAAAAAAATGAAATACTAAACAATTTTTTAAATAATAAATTTAAGATTTTGGTTTCTACAACAATTATTGAAGTTGGGATAGATTTTCCAAATGCAAATACGATTATAATTGAAAATGCTAACAAATTTGGTTTATCTCAACTTCATCAATTAAGAGGTAGAGTTGGTCGTGGAGATAAAGACTCTACATGCATATTAATGTTTAAATCAAATTTAAGCGAAAACGCAAAAAAAAGAATAAAAATTTTAAAAGAAACTACTGATGGTTTCTTAATATCTGAAGAAGATATGAAATTACGAGGGTTTGGAGATATTTTAGGATTTAAACAAAGTGGTGTAAAAAATTTTAAGTTAGCAGATCCAATTCAGAATAGTGATCTTTTCTTATTAGCTGAAAAGGAAATGAGAAGAATAGAAAAATCAAATGAAGATATAAGTAAATTCAAACCTTTGATAAAATTGTACGATAGAGCTGATATAATTAATGATATTGCCTAAGATTTTTTAGTTGAAGTACCTGCTGATACTATGAATTTAGAAGCCTCTTCGAAAGACATATTTAAATATATAACATCCTCAACTGGGAACATTAATAAAAAACCACTGGTTGGATTTGGTGTTGTTGGAACAAAAACATTGATTAAATTTTTTCCTGTTTTTTCTGACATCTCTCCTTTATTTTCTTTTGTTGCAAATCCCACTGCCCAAACTCCTTTTCTGGGGTATTCAATTAAAACAACACTTTTTTTACCATCATCTTTTTTAGAAAATGTTTCTGTCATTTGCACAACAGCTGAATAAACAGTTCTTAAAAATGGAATTCTTTTAAATAAATCGTCTATTAATTTAAGTATCCTTCTCCCAAAAAATGATAAAGACAGACCACCAACGATAGTAATGAGTAAAATTGAAATTACAATTTCAACTCCAGGAATATTAAATGGCAAATAGCTATTTGGATTAATGTTTTTAGGAATTAAGTTTGAAGATATACCTATTAAGATTTTTGTTAAATATAAAGTAAAACCTATTGGTATTAAAACAACTACACCAGTTATGAAATAGTTTCTAAGAGTTAAAGATAAAGATTTTTTAGAACTTTTTTTTGCCATAAAATTAACTGTAACTTGCGTAAATAACAAACAGAATTGAAATAATAAATAACACTATTAATATTTTATTATTAAGATTCATGTTAAACTAGTATTATCAAATTTTTTAATTATGAATAGAAGAAAATTCTTATCTTATATGGGGTGTGGATGTGGAGGTTTATTGTTGTCGTCTTGTACTTCGGCACCAATTACAGAAAGAAAACAATTAAAAATTGTCTCTGAAGCGAAATTAAATGCTCAAGCAGCTCAGATTTATGAAAAAATAAAAGAAAAAGAGAGAATGAGCAATGATAAAAAAACTCTCAATGAAATTAAAGAAATTGGGAAAAGAATGGAGAACTCAATTTCTGAATATTTTTATAGAGCAGGAATTGAAGACCCAACAATTAACTTCGAGTGGGAATATATTCTAATTGATCGTAAAAAAGTTAGGAATGCATGGTGTATGCCTGGAGGTAAAATTGCAGTTTACACAGGCATATTAGAGGCAACAAAAAATACCAATGGATTAGCTGCTGTGATGGGTCACGAAATAGCTCATGCTGTTGCAAAACATTCTGTTGAAAGAGCAAGCAGAGCGACACTTGTAAATACTGGAACTCAATTAATTGATATATTTAGTGGAGGTAAATTATCACAAGTAAACAGAACAACTGGAATAAATACAGTTGGTTTAATAACTCAGTTAGGTTTACTAAATCCTTTTAATAGAAAACAAGAAAGTGAAGCAGATTATTTGGGTATGATTTTCTCTTCTTTGTCTGGTTACGATATTAGGGAAACTGTAAAAATATGGGAAAGAATGAAAGATCTTAATAAAGGTAAGGAACCACCTGAATTTTTGAGCACGCATCCCTCATCAGATAACAGGATAAAAGATTTAAATGAAAAGATGAATGATGTAATTTTGGATTATCCTCCAATAGAAATCAGCTAATTGAATTTATGGTGAGCCCTGATGGACTCGAACCATCGACCCATTCCTTAAAAGGGAATTGCTCTACCAACTGAGCTAAGGGCCCCCAAATTATTCAAATTGAATAATTGTTATATACAGAATTATTCTATTTTTTCAAATGTCAATTTGGACTAAAAAATCTATAACTGTTACAACTTATCAATGTATTTATCATGAAATTGATCAAAAGTGCCTTCATTAATATTTTTTCTAATTGAGGTCATTAATTCCTGGTAAAAATTAATATTGTGAAGGCTAAGCAGCATTGATGCTAAAATTTCATTAGTATTGAATAAGTGATTTAAATAGTTTTTTGAATACCTATTTAAATTTAAATTGTTACAGTTAGGGTCTAAGGGAGTATTGTCAGTTTGATATTTATTATTTTTTATATTGATTCTTCCTTGCCAAGTAAAAGCCAAACCTGTTCTTCCAGATCTTGTTGGTAAGACACAATCAAACATATCGACACCTCTTTTTACTGCACCTAATATGTCAGATGGTGTTCCGACCCCCATTAAGTAATGAGGTTTTTCATTTGGCAAAAATTCTTTAATATCTTCTAATGTAGAAAACATTTCATTCTGTGTCTCTCCAACAGCTAAACCACCAATGGCATATCCATCAAAACCAATTTTCATAAGTTCTTTTAACGACTTTAGTCTTAGATCTTTGAATAAACCACCCTGAACAATACCAAATAAAGCTTTATGAGGATTGTTTCCAAAAGCTATTTTAGATCTTTCGGCCCAATGAAGTGAAAGATCCATTGATTTTTGAATAACATTATAATCATCTGTTTTTTTTGGACACTCATCCATTATCATTACAATGTCTGAATTTAAGCCCAATTGTATCCTGATACTTTCTTCTGGACTTAAATAAAATTTTTTACCATCAACATGAGAATTAAATATAGCGCCCTTCTCCCTATCAATTTTATTTAATTTTGAGAGAGACATTACTTGAAAACCGCCAGAGTCAGTTAAAATAGGTAAATCACAATTCATAAAATTATGAAGTCCACCGGCAGACTCTATTCTTTCCACACCAGGGCGTATCATTAAATGATAAGTATTAGAAAGAATTATTTCAGAACCTGTTTTTTTAATATCATCTATTGTGCAAGCTTTTACAGTTGCCTGTGTTCCTACAGGCATAAAAGCTGGAGTTTGTATATTACCACGATGCGTCTCGATTAAACCACACCTAGCAAATTTATCTTTTTTTAAAACTTTAAAGGCAAATTTTTTTAATGCCATTAATAAAATTATTGAGATTTGAAACTAATAATCTTATCTGGATCAGTTACAGCGCCATTATTATTTTGATCGCCTCTTTTTATTTTATCAACAAATTCCATTCCCTCGATCACTTTTCCAAAAACTGTATATTGTCGATCTAAAAATGGAGCTGGCTGAAAACAAATAAAAAATTGACTATTTGCACTATTTGGATCTTGAGACCTCGCCATTGATAAAGTTCCTCTATCATGTGGTAGACTATTGAATTCTTGCTCTAAGTCAGGAAAATCTGAGCCACCCATTCCAGCTCTTCTAAGATCAAAATCTTTAGATTCCGAATTCCCAAATTTTACATCACCAGTTTGAGCCATAAAGCCATCTATTACTCTGTGGAAAACAACGTTATCGTATTTACCACTATTTGCTAATTCCTTAATTCTTTTAACATGATTAGGTGCAACATCTTCAAATAATTCAATTTTAACGTCACCATCTTTTAATTTTAATATCATTATATTCTCCTCAGCTATTGATTGATTGGTAATAAAAAAAAGCAAAATAAGTATTTTAATAAAAATTTTATTCATATTTCTCTTTTAAAGACTTGATCGTACTTTTGGTAGTAAATTTTTTAATATCACCTTTTAATTTAACAATCTCTTTTACAAATCTAGATGAAATAATTTGATTTTCTACATCAGACATTAAAAAAATTGTTTCAATATTTTGGCTCAATTTTCTATTCATACCAGCTAATTGAAATTCATATTCAAAGTCAGATACAGCTCTCAATCCTCTTAAAATAATGTTTGATTTGTATTTTTTACATAAATCAGTGGTTAAAGAGCCAAATGATACTACTTTTATTTTTTTTTTATTTAACTTTAGATCTTTAAATAAAGCTTTATTTACTATTTCTATTCTTTCTTCAGAACTAAATAGGTAATTTTTGTTACTTTCATCTGAGACACCTACTACTATTTTATCAAATAATTTTAATGATTTTTTTATTACATCTATGTGTCCGAAAGTAATTGGATCAAATGTTCCGGGATAAATTGCAATTTTGCTCATTAAATTAAATTATCATCAATTTTAATAGCTGAAACAACTTTTTCTTCTCCTGATAACTTAATTATTCTAACGCCCTGGGTATTTCTTCCTGCAGTTCTAATTTCTTTAACAGCTACTCTAATAACCCTTCCTTTATTAGTAGAAATTAAAATTTCATCGCCTTCAAAAACTGGAAATGATGAAGTAATATTTCCATTTCTTGGTGAATTTACTATTCCAATAATTCCTTTACCACCTCTGTTAGTAACTCTGTAATCTGTATGAGGAGTCTTTTTTCCATAACCATTCTCACTTATTGATAAAACAAATTTTTCTCTTGCTTTTAATTCAGATTTTTCGTCTTTTGATTTTTTTCCTTTTTTATTAATTTTATCATTATCGATAACTGATAAAGATACTATTTGATCATTAGGTGCTAACTCAATACCTTTAATTCCTTTAGAGGATCTACCTTTAAAAACTCTGAGTTTTTTGGCTTCAAATCTTATGCATTTTCCAAATTTTGTACTTAAAATTATATCTTGATCATCTTTACAAATTTTTACACCTACAATTTTATCATTATTATCCAATTTCATCGCAATTTTTCCAGATGCATTAATTGATGAAAAATCTTCTAAACTATTTTTTCTTACTTTACCTTGTGCTGTAGCAAAAATAATTTGATAATTTTTTAAATCAGTTTCGTCCTCTGGCATTGGCATAATTGAGCTTATTGCTTGGTGACTTTTTAAAGGTAAAATATTAAATAAAGACTTACCTTTAGATGATGATGAACCCTCTGGTATTTTCCATGCTTTGATTTTATAAACTAGACCCTCGGTAGAAAAGAAGAGTACTGAAGTATGAGTATTTACGGATAATGTTTGAATAACAGAGTCTTGATCTCTAGTTGTAATGCCTGATTTTCCCTTGCCACCTCTTTTTTGTTTTTTCACTCCGTCTAAAGAACCTCTTTTTATGTATCCTTGTAATGTGACCGTAATTATTACTGATCGTTTTTGGATGGTTTCTTCTATATCGTAATTTAAAACAGCATCTATAATTTTAGTTCTTCTCGGTATTGCAAATTTCTCTTTAATATTTTTTAACTCTTCACTAATTACTTTTAAAAGTTCTTTTTTTGAGGAAATAATTTTTTTATAATTAGTGATTAGTTCAGCTAATTTTTTAATTTCAATCTCAATTTCATTTATCCCTAAAGCAGTTAATTTTTGAAGTCTTAATTCTAAAATAGCTAAAACTTGTGACTCAGATAAAGAGTAAAGATTTTTACCTTTTTTTCCCTCTACTAAAGAAATTAATTTTTGAGATTTATTTATTTTCCATTTAGTTTTTAGAATTGATAATTTAGCATCATCAGGTGTTTTGGATGATCGAATAATTTTTATTATTTTGTCTAAATTTTCAACTGAAACCGATAATCCTATTAATATATGAGCACGTTCCTCGGCTTTTTTAAGATCAAATTTAGTTTTTTTAATTACAACATCTTCTCTAAAAGTTAAAAAATTAGATAAAAAATCTTTTAGTGTGCAAGTTTGTGGTTTTCCTTCAACAATAGCTAAAGTATTAAAACCAAATGAACTCTCTATTTGAGTATTTTTATACAATTGTCTCTTTATAGTTTCTGGTTCTACACCGTTTCTTAAATCTATTGCTACCCTAATACCTTCTCTGTTAGACTCGTCTCTAATATCTCTTATTCCTTCAATTTTTTTTTCTCTTACTAATTGAGCAATCCTTTCATTTAAAACAGATTTGTTAACTTGGTACGGTATAGAAGTTATTACAAGTCTTTCACGTCCGTTTTTTTGTTGTTCAATTGAAATTTCACCTCTTATCTTAAAGGACCCTCTACCATTGTTATATCCTTGTTTAATTATATCTTTACCTATAATTACACCACCAGTTGGAAAATCTGGACCAGGTATATGTTTCATTAATTCTCTAATTTTAATATCTTTATTATCAATTAAGGCCAAAGTACCATCTATAATTTCACCTAAATTGTGAGGAGGTATACTTGTTGCCATACCGACAGCAATACCACCAGCTCCATTTACTAATAAATTCGGAAACTGAGCTGGTAAAACACTAGGTTCTTTCTCAGTTTCATCATAATTGCTTTTGAAAGTAATTGTATTTTTTTCAATATCATCAATCAAATATTGAGAAACTTTAGACAAACGGGTTTCAGTATATCTCATTGCTGCTGCGGGATCACCATCAATAGAACCAAAATTTCCTTGACCTTGAATTAATGGTAAGCTCATAGAAAAATCTTGCACCATTCTGACCAAAGCATCATAAACAGACTGATCACCATGAGGGTGATATTTACCAATAACATCTCCAACTATTCTTGCAGATTTTCTAAATTGTTTAGACCAATCATATCCACCCTTGTACATTGCATATAAAATTCTTCTATGAACTGGTTTTAATCCATCTCTTACATCAGGAAGTGCACGACTTACAATTACACTCATAGCATAAGAAAGATATGATGAGCTCATCTCATCATGCATTGAGATTAATTTTATGTTTTTATCTTTAAACTCTTCAGTATTTTTCATAGAAATTAAAATGGAATTTCATCATCCATATCTGACACTTGTGAAGAATCCTCAATGTTATTTTGTTGAGTTGTGTCATTTTGAATACCGCCACCAGAATTACCTCCACCCAACATTGTAAGTGAAGAATTGTATCCTTGTATAACTATTTCAGTTGAGTATTTGTCTTGTCCTGATTGTTCGTCTTTCCATTTTCTTGTTGTAAGTTGTCCCTCAACATAAACTTGAGCACCTTTTTTTAAGTATTGCTGAACAACATTAACTAAACCTTCGTTAAATACAACTATACGGTGCCATTCAGTTTTTTCTTTTCTCTCACCTGTGTTTTTATCTTTCCAGGATTGACTTGTTGCAAGGCTTAATCTGGCTACGCTTTTACCATTTACCATTTGCTTAATTTCAGGATCTGCGCCCAAACGACCAATTAATAATACTTTATTTAAACTTCCAGCCATAATATTTAATATTTGTTAAATTAGTTAATTAGAATTATATCACAATTCTTCTGAATATTAATTTTATTAACTCAAAGCAACTAAAATTATGATGAAAAAGATAGTTATTAAGGGCGCTAAAGAACATAATTTGAAGAATGTTACTGTAGAGATTCCAAAAGACAAATTTGTGGTCATAACGGGTCTGTCTGGGTCTGGAAAATCATCTTTAGCTTTCGACACTATCTACGCAGAAGGTCAGAGAAGGTATGTAGAGAGTTTATCTGCCTATGCACGTCAATTTTTAGATAAAATGAAAAAACCAAACGTTGATTTAATTGAAGGATTAAGTCCAGCTATTGCAATAGAACAAAAAAATACTTCAAAAAACCCAAGATCAACAGTTGCAACTGTTACAGAAATTTATGATTACATGAGAGTATTATATGCTAGAGCAGGTATTCCCTACTCACCATTTACAGGAAAACCAATAACCTCTCAAACAATTACGCAAATTGTAGATTTAGTTAAAAAATTACCAAAAAAATCAACAATCTATATTTATGCTCCAGTGGTTAGAGGTCGTAAAGGTGAATATAAAAAAGATATTTTAAGCTACAAAAGAAGAGGATTTAGAAAAATTAAAATTGATAATGTTTTATATGACATTGAAAAATCACCTAATCTAGATAAAAAACTTAAACATGATATTTCAATCTTAGTTGATAGAATAGTTTTAAATTCAAAACTTGGAAACAGATTAGCTGAAAGTATTGAAACAGCTGTAAATTTAGCTAACGGTTTAGTTTTTGTTGAATATGAGGATGAAACACTTCCTCAAAAATTTAGAAAAATTGAAAAATTAATTTACTCTACAAAATTTGCTTGCCCTGAGAGCGGTTTTACAATTGAAGAAATTGAGCCAAGACTTTTTTCATTTAACAGTCCATATGGAGCTTGTGAGGAATGTGAGGGAATTGGAATGAAATTAAATGTTGATCCAAATTTAGTTGTTCCTGATGAAAGAAAAAGTTTAGCCGATGGTGCAATCGAACCTTGGTCAAAATCAACCACATTATATTACGCTCAAACTTTAGCATCTTTAGCTAAACATTATGGTTTTTCTTTAGATGAAAAATGGAAAAAATTACCCAAAAAAATTAAAGATATTATTCTTTATGGATCTGATGAAGATGAAATTAAATTTAATTATGATGATGGATACGAAAAATATTCTTACAAAAAAACCTTTGAGGGTGTAATTAATAATCTTGAAAGAAGATTTTTAGAGTCAGATAGTGAATGGAAAAGAGAAGCCATTGCTGAATATCAATCTGATACAGCATGCGAAGCATGTAATGGTGATAGATTAAAAGAAGAGGCATTATGTGTTAAAATCAATGATCTTAATATTAGCGAAGTAACAAAGAAATCTATTTTAGATGCAGCAGAATGGTTTAAAAATTTAGAAAATAATCTTGATAAAAGACAATTTAAAATTGCCGAACATGTATTAAAAGAAATAAATGAAAGGTTAAATTTTCTTTTAAACGTTGGTTTAGATTATTTAACATTATCTAGAGAATCTGGAACTTTATCAGGTGGAGAAGCACAAAGAATAAGATTAGCTTCACAGATCGGATCTGGTTTAACAGGTGTATTATATGTTTTAGATGAGCCCTCAATAGGGTTACATCAAAAAGACAATGTAAAACTCATTAATGCACTAAAAAGATTACGAGACCTAGGTAACACTGTTATTGTTGTTGAACATGATACCGAGACAATGGAAAATGCAGATCATATTATTGATCTAGGCCCTGAAGCTGGAAGTAATGGAGGAGAGATAACTGCACAAGGATCGTATGAGGAAATAAAAAAAGATAAAAATAGTATCACAGGTCAATATCTTGCAAATAAAAAAACAATTGAAATTCCTAAAACTCGACGTTTAGCTAAAAATGGAAGATTTTTAGAAATTAATGGTGCAAGTGGAAATAATCTTAATAATGTAAATCTTAAAATTCCAACTGGAACTTTTACCTGTGTTACTGGTGTTTCAGGTAGTGGTAAATCTACTTTAATATTACAAACTCTATTTCATGCCTTAAATTTAACTTTAAATAATAAAGCAAGAAAAGCACCTAAATCATTTAAAGGTTATAAGGGAGTAGAATTAATTGATAAAATAATTGATATAGACCAATCTCCTATTGGGAGAACACCCAGATCGAATCCAGCAACATATACAGGAGCCTTTGGTCCTATTAGAGATTGGTTTACAAGCCTACCAGAGTCCAAAACAAGAGGATATAAACCAGGAAGATTTTCTTTCAATGTTAAAGGAGGCAGATGTGAGGCTTGTGAGGGTGATGGTGTAATTACATATGAAATGCATTTTTTACCTGATGTTTATATACAATGCGATGAGTGTAAAGGAACTAGGTACAATAGAGAAACTTTGGAAATCAAATTTAAAGGTAAAAGTATTGCAGATGTTTTGGACATGTCAGTTGATGAAGGATGTGAGTATTTTGAAAATATATCTAATATAAAAACAAAATTGTTAACTCTTAAAAAAGTTGGGTTAGGTTATATAAAAATCGGTCAGCAAGCAACTACACTATCAGGAGGTGAAGCACAACGAATTAAGCTTGCCAAAGAACTTTCAAAAAGATCAACTGGAAGAACGATGTATATCTTAGATGAACCAACTACAGGATTGCATCAGCATGATATTAAAAAACTTTTAGAGATACTTCATACTTTTGTAAAACTTGGAAATACAGTAGTTGTCATTGAACATAATTTAGATGTGATTAAAACGGCAGATTACATTGTGGATATGGGTCCTGAGGGTGGTGTAAAGGGTGGTAATATTGTCGCCGAGGGAAAACCTGAAGAAGTATGCAAAGTAAAAGAGAGTTATACTGGTAAATTTTTAAAACCTCTTTTGGCTTAGATTTAACAACTTAAAAATATTAAAAAATTAGTGTATAATAATTAAGAATCATGAGTAATTTATTATCATCTTTATCAAAAACAATTCACACATCACTTGCGTTAGCAATATTATTGTTTTTAGGATTGTTTTATTTAAACGATGGAATAGCTTTAGATACATTATTCTGGAGCTGGTTATTCAGATACATTCATGTAATTGTAGCAATTATGTGGATTGGATTACTTTGGTATTTCAATTTTGTTCAAATTCCAAATATGGGAAAAATTCCAGATGAACAAAAACCAGCCATCGGTAAAGTAATAGCACCAGCTGCATTATTTTACTTTAGATGGGCTGCTGCATTAACTGTTCTATCGGGTTTAATTCTAGCTCTTCTTAATGGATATCTTCATGATGCAATGACTTTAAGTATTGGTTCAGGTGTTCCAAAACATACTGCAATTGGTATTGGTATGTGGCTAGGGATTATAATGGCATTTAACGTTTGGTTCGTAATTTGGCCAAATCAAAAAAGAGCATTAGGTATTGTTGAAAGTGATCCTGATACAAAAGCAAAGTCCGCAAAAACAGCAATGCTATTTTCAAGAACAAATACTTTATTATCATTACCAATGCTGCTTACAATGGTAATAGCTCAAAACTTATATTAATAAATTAATATTGTAGCTCTTTAATATTTTTAAATTGATTTAAACTTTCTGGATTAGCCAAAGCTTCTTTATTTTTTATTTCATTTCCCTCAATCGTATTTTTGACTGCTAATTCAACAATTTTACCACTTTTGGTTCTTGGTATATCATTTATTTGAATTATTTTTCTTGGCACATGTCTAGGTGATGCATTTTTTCTAATTTGTAATTTTAATTTTTTCAATAAATTATCATCAAGTTGATACTTTGAATTTAAAATTACAAATAAAATTATCCGAACATCATTATCCCAAGATTGTCCTACAACTAAAGATTCTTTAATTTCTTTAAAGCGCTCTACCTCAGAGTAAATTTCGGCAGTACCAAGCCTTACTCCACCAGGATTTAAAGTTGTATCAGATCTTCCTGATATTATTATTCCATTATTATTTGTTATTTGAGCGTAATCACCATGGTGCCATGTATTTCTATATCTGTTAAAATAAGCTTTTTTAAATTTTGTATCTTTATGATCATTCCAAAATTTTGAAGGCATTGATGGAAAAGGATTAACACAAACCAATTCACCTTTTTGATTTAAAATTGACTTTCCTTTTTCGTTAAATACTCGTACATCCATACCTAAACCTTTGCTTTGAATTTCTCCTGCATGTACTGATTGGTATAAATTCCCCAAAACAAAACAAGAAACAATATCAGTACCTCCAGAAATAGATGCTAAATGAACATTTTTTTTAATATTCTTGTATACATATTTAAAACAATCTGCTGATAATGGAGATCCAGTAGAGCAAATAGTTCTAAGTTTTTTTAACTCGTAAACTTTCTTAAAATTTTTTCTTGTTTTTCTTAATGCATCAACATATTTGGCACTAACTCCAAATAAGGTTATATTTTCCTTATTGGCTATTTTTAAAAGAAGATCATCACGTTTATACATTGGGAAACCATCGAATAATACGATTGATGCTTTTGAGGCTAGAACTGAAATTAGCCAATTCCACATCATCCATCCACATGTTGTAAAATAAAAAACATTGTCATTTTCTTTAATGTCACAATGCAATTGATGCTCTTTTAAATGCTGAACTAATACACCACCATTCTTATGACAAATACACTTAGGTTTACCTGTGGTACCACTAGAATAAAGAATTGCTAAATCATGTTCAAAATCAAATTTAAGAAATTTAAATTTTGAAACACTTTCCTTAACAATATTACTCCAATAATGTGTTTTGATATTTCTATATTTTGGAAGTTTTTTTAAATTTAGCTGACCAGGGTAAATAGATATAATTACATGTTTTATAGAAGGAATTTTTTTTAATATTTCTGGAATTCTTTCTAAAATATTAATTTTTTTTCCGTTATAAAAATATTGATTAGTAACAATTAAAATTTTGGGTTTAATTTGAGAAAATCTCTCTATAACACCATTAATTCCAAAATCAGGTGAACAAGATGACCATATAGCTCCAATAGCAACAGTACCTA
>CACGHF010000021.1 GCA_902572775.1 uncultured Pelagibacteraceae bacterium | reverse complement strand
GATTTCATTATTAAATATTGGTTTTATATACCCACTGCTCGTCATAACTTTTTAACTCATTTGGAAGTGGAGCTCCTTGGAACATACAAATTCTTAACCATTTGTCAGATCGTGGATCAAATTTTAATGCTCCAAAAAAAGATAATTTTAATCTTAGCATATCAATTGGCATTAAATTTTTACCAATTGTATTATCTTGTATTTCTGAATAAGGAAATTTTTCTACAATGAACGCTCTCCTTACAACATGTCTTAGCTCAGAATTTGATGTTAAAAACTCAGCTATAGTTAAACTATTTTTTGAAACTAATAATTTGTCATAAAGTTTTTTTATATCTCTTGCTATTGCTAAAGGCTGTTCTAACTCTGATCCATGCTCCTGAAAACGATCCGCTAATCTAGGTTCCTCTTTATTTTTTGAAATAAACCAAAAATTTTTATTATTTTCTTTTTCTTCAAAATTAATATCTAAAATGTTTGGATACTTTGTTTCGATGATATTACGCAATTCTTCAACTTTTCTATGAGTTGGAATATTAAAATATTTTTCTTCATCTGAGCTCATCTCTTTTACCAAAGGATTTACAATATTGTTATAAGGTTCCATCATTATTGAAACAATGTATTCAATGCATTCCTCGCAAGTATTTTCCTCTAACCATTGATATATTTTGTTAAAAGGATATTTGATCTCAAAATTAAAATCTTTGTTAATAAAGTTTAAAAATTTCTCAACATCTTTTAGTAATGATGAGATTTTTATTTGCTGATATTCGCTATCAGTATTCCAGCTTGTGATATTTTTTAATGATTTTTTTACACAATCTATAAACAAATCACTATCTTGACTTTCTACATCTTTGATTTCTCTAATTTTCTTAAGTGCTTTTTCTCTACTTAAAATCCAATTATTTAATAGAGTTGGGTGATTTACTATAAATGGAGCCATACCCAAGCCTGTGGAATTACCTATTCCCAAGTTTTTACAAATATTATCATCTAGCTTAACCGCTATTTTTGGATTTTTATGATAAGCAACATGATTAACTTGATCAAAAGTAAATTGTCTTACCAAATACACCAACATCATTTCTAATCTGAATGGACCATTAATTTCTTCACGATTTTTAATTCTAAATCGATCTGCAAGACCAAATTTACCCGAGCCATATACTGCTGTAGTCCTATATAAATAGCCTACTTTTGATAATAAATTTAAATCTGGCTGCTGGCCTTTGCTCAAACTTTCAACTACGTGATTATAAATTCTTACTGATTTGTTTGCTCTAGATAAAGTTAATTCTTTATAAGAAAGTCTACCAACTTCTTGTTTTGGAACTTCATTTTTTAATCTTTCAATGTCTTTTTTTGCAGGAACTCCATCATGTAATGTAAAAGCTGCATCCCATTTTGTTGCAATAACTCTGTCGGATCTTTCTTCATCTTTGATTTCATTTGCAAAACAAACTAAAGAATAAACTCTTTTATTTTTTTTAAATGAATAAACGGCTTCTCCAAAACCATTTTCATTTAAATTGAATAAATCTCTTTTATATTCCCACTCTTTAAATTCATTAAGAAAACTTCTTAAAAAAGATAGTTTTGATTGATGAAAAGATCCTAGCCTTGATAATTTCATTATCTTATTTGGGTCTCTTAATTCAACTTTCATAATTAAATAGATTTATAAAAATTGTACCAGTTATTTCCAAGTATTCCATGTGTCTCGGTATCTGAAAAACCTGCTTTTTTTAGACCTTTTTCAATATTTAAGAACCCTCTTGCATCAAGAAACCAATCAGGTTGTTTTGGAAAACCTGGTTTATTTTTCGAACCTTCACCATAATTTTTACTTTTAGACCAAGAACCATTTCTCATCCATTCAACAACAGTATCTGGATGATCTAAACAAAGATCTGATCCTATTCCTATTTTTTTTACATCCATTATTTCAGCTGTTTTTGCCACCATTTCACAAAAACTATCTAGAGTACAATTTGTGTTATCTTTTAAGTGATGAGGGTATAATGACAATCCCAACATACCACCACTTTCACTTAAAATTTTTAATAAATCTGAGGATTTGTTTCTTTTAGCTGGATGCCAAAAAGAAGGATTGGCATGGGTAATTGCAATTGGTTTTTCACTAAACTCAATTGCATCTATAGTACTTTTTTCTGCAGAATGTGACATGTCAACCACAAGACCGACTCTATTCATCTCTCTTATAACCTCACGTCCAAAATTTGTAACTCCACTATCTACTTTTTCATAACAACCTGTTGCTAGCAAAGACTGGTTATTATAAGTAAGTTGCATAAATCTGCATCCTAATTGATGAACTTTTTCAACAAGATTTATGTCATCTTCAATTGGTGAGCAGTTTTGAAAACCAAAGAATATTGCAGTTTTGTTTTCTTTATTAGCTTTATCAATATCTTGGAAATTCTTACCAAGAAAAATTAAATCAGAATTTTCATGAAATAATTTTTCCCATTTTTTAATTTCAAGCTTTAATTCATCAAAATCTTCATGGTAGACAATAGTAACATGGACAGCATCTAATCCAGCAGATCTATTGATCTCAAAGATTTTCCTAGACCAATTACAATATTGAAGATTATCGATTTTATAATTCATAGTACGCTTAACTCTAATCAATATGCATTTTAAATACTATTAATTTTATTGAAATTTTAAATTAATTTTGAAATAAACAGATTGATCAATTTTCATGAAAAAAAATAGTAAATTAAAAGTTTCAATCATAATGGGAAGTCAATCTGACTATAAAGTAATGAAACTAGCCGAAAAAACCCTTAAAAAAATTGGAGTTTCATTTGAAACAAAAATTATATCTGCTCACAGAACACCACAAAGAATGTATGACTATGCTGCAAAAGTTGAGAAAAATAATGTAGGAGTAATTATTGCAGGCGCTGGGGGATCTGCTCATCTTCCAGGTATGATATCAGCACTTACACATGTGCCAGTTCTTGGCGTTCCTGTTGAAAGTAAAAAACTTAAGGGTTTGGATAGTTTGTTATCAATTGCACAAATGCCTAAAGGAATACCTGTAGGAACTCTTGCTATAGGAGAGGATGGCGCCATTAATGCTGCTTTATTAGCTGCTGCAATAATTGCTAATAATAATTCAAATGTTCGAAAAAAACTTAAAAATTTTAGAACATTACAAACTAAATCTGTAAAGAAATCTCCAAAATAAAATGTCAGAAATTACTCTTGGTATCATTGGGGGTGGTCAACTTGGAAGTATGCTCGCAATAGCAGCTAAAAAATTAAACGTTAAAACCGTTGTTTTTTGTGATGACATAGATGCACCAGCACAAAATTTTTGCAATCAATTTGTTACAGGAAGTTATGATAATAAAGAAAAAATATCAGAATTTATTAATCAGGTTGATTTGGTCACTTATGAATTTGAAAACATTCCATTTGAAACTTTAAATGAAATAAATAAATTTAAACCTGTTCTGCCTAAGCCCTCAGTCAATAGATTAATTCAACATCGATTGGCTGAAAAAGATTTTGTTAATAAATTAAATATTAGAACAACTAGATATGTTTCAATTGAAAAAAAATCTGACATAGATGCTTTAGAAGATTTTTTACCAGGAATTTTAAAAACAACAACACTTGGTTATGATGGCAAAGGTCAATATCCAATTAAATCAAGTAATGAACTTAATTCATTGAATATTGATTTTTCAAAAGGATATATTCTTGAAAAACTTGTTAAATTAAAAAAAGAAATTTCAATTGTCATTACAAGATTTAGTAATAACAGATACGAGATATATGAACCAATTGAAAATACGCATGAAGATCAAATTTTAAAATATTCAAAAATACCAGCTGAAATTAATGAAAAGATTTTTAATCAATCTAAAGATTGGGCAATGTTAATTGCTGAAGAACTTAAATATATAGGGACTTTATGTGTAGAATTTTTTATTGATAGAAATGACAATCTTTACGTTAATGAGATTGCACCTAGAGTACATAATTCAGGACATCTAACAATAAATGCTTTTAATGTAAGTCAATTTGAAAATCATGTAAGAGCTGTGTGTGGTTTGGAACAAATTCCTTTAAAAAAAATATCTAATGCTAAAATGATGAATTTGCTTGGCGATCAAATTACTCATTATAGAAACATGCAAAAATTTAATGATAATGAATTTTTCTTTGATTATTTAAAAAAAGATATAAAAGAAAAAAGAAAAATGGGTCATATCACAACTTTAGTATAAATGTTAAATTCAATAGAAGGTAATTTCGATAATCCAGAAGTTAATGAACTTCTGACCAAACATTTTGTTGAGCTAAGGGCTGCTTCTCCAGAAGGAAGTGCTCATGTGCTAGATATTCCTGGTTTAAAAGTTCCATCAATTAAATTTTGGAGTTTATGGAAAGATGAAAAATTGATCGGCTGTGGTGCTTTAAAATTTTTAGATAAAGAACATGGAGAGTTTAAATCTATAAGAATTCACGATAATTTTAGAATGCAAGGCCAAGGTATTAATGTAATCAATCATTTGATTAATGAAGCTAAAAAGCTTAAAATAAAAAGATTGAGTATTGAAACAGGAGCGGGTGATTTTTTTATACCAGCAAGAAAACTTTTCAAAAAAACTGGGTTCATTGTGTGCGAACCTTTTGCACACTATAAAGAAGACATCAATTCTGTTTATTTAACTATGCTTATTGACAATATTTAAAAAATTATTTTTAAAAGTTGATCTATTTTGTTGACAAAACCCAATAAAGTCTAAACAAAGCCAATATTACTTAATTATAAGTAATAATTAAACATAACAAAAAGTAAGAAGATAAATATGAGTCTACAAGGTAAAGTAAAGTGGTTCAATCCAACCAAAGGTTTTGGTTTTATTGAAAGAGAAGATAAAGAAAAAGATGTGTTTGTACATGTTTCAGCGGTAAGAGACGCTGGTATGAACGGTTTAGATGAGGGTCAAGCTTTGACTTTCGATGTTGAAGATGGTCCTAAAGGTCCTTCAGCAGTTAACTTAAAAACTGCATAATTTCACACTTCCTATTGGCTGAAAAATTTAATTTACAATAACAAATTTAATATTCAGCCAATACCTTAATTAATAACAACCTTTAAACACAATTTTAAATTATAGAATTAAATTAAAAAATTAATAAATTAATCAAAATTATGATTGGGATTTTAGGTGGAATGGGAACTCAAGCAGGTCTTGATTTTTGCAACAAACTTGCTGTTTTGAATAGAGGAAAAATTGACCAAGAGTATCCACTATTTTTACTTTATAACAAATCAAATATTCCGGGTAGACCTGAATCAATAGGTTCTCAAACTAAAAATCTTTCAAATAAATCTACCAACAAATCAAGTAGAGAAAAATATAATAAAGTTTTAAAGAGTTTGCTCAAAGGTTGTAAGCTTCTAGAAAAGAACAAATGTAAATTTATAGTAATACCTTGTAATACTGCTCATTATTGGTTCGATGATTTACAAAATAAAATCAATATTCCAATAATTAATATGCCAAAAGAAGTTTTTAAGTTTACAAAAAAAAAATGCAAGAAAAACTCTAAAGTTGGTCTTCTAGCAACTGAGGGTACTATTAAAACTGGGGTTTATAAAAAATTTTTTGACAAGAGTTATCAATTAATAGAGCCGGATCAAAAAATACAAAGATTGTCAGTCAATAAAGCTATTAAATTAGTTAAAATGGGTAATGTAAAAGCTGCTGCTAAAGCAATTAAACCTGCAATTGATTTCTTAATTAAAATGAATTGTAAAAAAATTATTTTAGGTTGTACAGAACTCCCTATTGCAATTTTTGCATTTAAATCTTTTGAGAATGTAAAATCTTCAAAAGTATTTTTAGATCCTAACTTAATTTTAGCTCAATCAGCTATGGTTAAGCATAAAAATTAGATTATGTCTAATAAGAGTAATAAGCCATATGTCTTAAGAGCTGCCGAATTCGTTTATTCAAATATAATAGAGATTAAAAAACAAAACAGTGACATCAACAATATACAGGCATTTGAAATTTTTATGACTACTAAAGAATATGATATTTTAAGTTCTGGAGAATTTCACGATAAATGGTTTTTAGAACTTAAGAATAATAATTATATAGACTCTATTACTAAAAAAAAAATCAATGGAGAAACTTTAAGACTTTTGGAGCTTCAAAAAGACTCTATGGTAAAATTTTTACTAAAAATACCTAAACTTTATTATACCAAAAGTCACTTTCCGTTAGAAATTTCACAAAGAGCTTTTGATCATTTATGGAGAGTTTGTGAAAGTTATGAAATGTGGTGTAAAGAAACTAAACAAGAAAATCTTATATATCTAAATATTATTGAGTAATATTATTTAAATTAAGTTTTGATCTAGTGATGTTTATTCTTTTTTTAACTAATTTTTGTAAGTTTTGATCATCTAGTTTTTTTCTTGTAATCTTAATTCTATTTTCAACTAACTTTCTTAATTCTTCATCAAGTGAATTTTTTTTTATTTTTTTATCTATTTCTACTTTGTCTAATTTTTCTTTAATTAACATTAAAGAATTTTTACCAGTTTCTTCTTCTATTTTTTTATTAATTATGAATTGTGCACTTGCTTTATAGACGTTACCTGAAGTAATAACTGTTAAACTTGGTCCAACAAATGAAAAAATAGGTATAAAGCCCGTCAAAAAGAAAAAAGACAGTATAACTATTAAAATTCTATATAATCTAAACTTCATAGTTGAACATTAAGTGATTTGATATTTCGTTTCTACCTCTAATTTGTTCATTATAGGTGCTCATTTGTTTGATTTTATTTAATTTATTTGTTTATTAAACATGATGATTAAAATATTCCCTTTCACATTTATACTTCTATGGTCTTCTGCTTTTATAACTACTAAACCTATTATAGACAACAGTGATCCATTTACGGCTCTAGCTTTTAGATTTGCTTTGGTTGCTTTAGGTTTTTTTTTATTTTCTCTTTATTCAAAACAAAAAATTCTCGTAAGCAAAAGAAACTTTTTTGAGTCTTTTTTTAGTGGTGTCTTATTTCATGGTTTTTATCTTGGGGGTGTCTTTTACTCAATTTCAATAGGTATGCCTACTGCAATTGCAGCTTTAATTGTCACTCTTCAACCAGTTCTCACAAATGCATTAAGTGGTCCCGTCTTAAATGAAAAAGTATCTACAAAACAATGGATAGGTATTTTGTTAGGATTTGCTGGTGCAGGACTTGTATTGGGTTTTGATGTTGGTTCTAAAATACCAGCAACAGGATTGATCGCAACAATAATAGCTTTATTAGCAATTACATTTTCAACTTTATGGCAAAAAAAATTAAGTAACAACTTACCATTGTCTGTAAGTAATATGTATCAAGCTCTTGGAGGATGTATATTTCATTTATCAATAATTATTTTGTTTGTTGATCCATATATTAATTTCTCAAAAACTTTTATTATTGCAATGAGCCATCAAATATTTTTGGTGTCATTTGGTGCATTTACAATATTAATGTTTTTAATCAAACATAACTCAGCAAGTAAAACTGTTTCTATATTTTTTTTAATTCCGACAACATCTGCTTTTATGGCGTGGCTTTTCTTAAATGAAAGTTTAACTAGCTTAGATTTAATTGGATTTCTAATCACTTCTATAGGTGTTTATATTGCAACAAGGGACTGAAAATTTAAGTTTATAAAGTTTCAAAACCAAACTCTAAAGATGCGTCTGTGATAGAATGATATAAAGATTCGCCAAAACTTCTTAGAGCAAATAACCTTACTTTATTTGGATTTTCACCTAACCTATCTGCGGTAAAAGCTATTCCATTATAAGTTGAGTTAATTGAATTATTTTTATCTAATGTATCAAAATTAAATGGACATCCTTTCTTCAAAACTTCTATCGTATCATTTCCTTCGATTTCAATAATAGCTCTTGAATGAGATAAATCTGTTACGGCAAAATCTGTATCTTTAAAATTATCTAATACATTTTTAATTAAATCTTTTTTTGTTGATACTAAAAGCCAGTTTTTTGGTCCATTCCACATAATCCTTGTAGTTTCGTTAAACACTACAGTTAAAGGATCATTTTTTAATTTTAAACCATCAATATCAATACCCTCAAATGAAACTGAAGAATTTTTGTACTGAACTATTTGAACTATTAGTAAATTTTTGATTTCAGATATTTTAAGTATATCATTTTCATTTTTACCTTCATAATCTCCGAATTGCCCTTTTGTATGGACATTTGATAAAGCTGAAATTAATGTCATGATCTAACTCTTTCACCTTTTGGGTCTACGTAATGTGATGAAACTATCTCAACTGGTATTACTTTATTTTTAAGTGGCGACATCGCAAAAAGCTTTTGACCAATCATGTTTTTTCCATCTTTTAAAATTGCCAAAGAAAAAGGATTGTCATATTCAACACTCCAACATGATGCAGAGATATGACCTAACTTTGGATTTGGTAATGCTGCTTTATCATCTTTAACTAAATGTGAGCCTTCAGGTATACTTGTTTTTTTATCCAATGGAACTACCCCTACTACTCTTTGTCTATCTTCAGCAGTAAATGCAGATCGTTGTAATGATCTTTTTCCAATAAAATCTTTCTTTTTACTAACAAGACCTTCTAAAGCATTATCGTATGGAATTGTTCTACCATCAAGTTCTGATCCAGCAACATGTCCCATTTCAATTCTAAGAGTTGATAATGCTTCTGTTCCATATGGTTGAATGTTAAATTCTTTACCAACTTCCATTATTTTTTCCCACATAAAATTTCCATAATCAGACTCAACATTTACTTCATAAGCAAGTTCACCTGAAAACGAAATTCTAAATATTCTTGCTTTAACACCAAATAAATCTCCCTCCATATAGCCCATAAATGGTAAACCTTCATTTGATACATCAGAATTTGGAAATAATTTTTGTAATAAATCTCTAGATTTAGGTCCAGCAATTGCTGCTCCAGCCCACTGTTCTGTAGTTGAAACTACATTCACATTTAATTCAGGCCAAACTATTTGCAAATAATATTCTAAATGAGAAAGGACGTTTGCCGCTTGAGCAGTTGTCGTCGTCATATGATAATGATTTTCTGAAATTCTTGTAGTTGTTCCGTCATCCATAACAATTCCATCTTCTCTTAACATTACACCGTATCTTGCTTTACCAACTGGTAGCTTCAACCATGCATTTGTATAGACCCTATTTAATAACTCCGCTGCATCTGGTCCTTTAATATCTATTTTACCTAATGTAGTTACATCGCAAACACCTACATTTGTTCTTACATTTTTTGCTTCTCTTTTTGATCCCTCAAATAAATTTTCATTTCCTCTTTTATAATACCTGGGTCTTAACCAAACACCCGCATCAACAAAAATTGCATTATTTTTTTCATGCCATGAATGCATTGGAGATTTTCTTGTTGGTTTTGAATTTTTTCCAACCTCTCTTCCCACTATTGCGCCTATAGAAATAGGAGTATATGGGGGTCTGAAAGTTGTATGACCTACTGCAGGAACAATTTTGTTTTCAATTTCGGATACTAATTGCAATCCATTTAAATTACTTGTTTTACCTTGGTCTGTTGCCATTCCTAGAGTGGTATATCTTTTAACATGTTCGATTGATCGATACCCTTCTCTTAAAGCTATTTCTACATCAGATACCGCTACATCATTTTGAAAATCTAAAAATCTTTTATAATTTTTACCCTTTGGCAATGGAACACACCAAAACTTATCATGTTGAGAAGATTTCTTTTCAACAACATTTGGAATAGCTATCTCATTATTATTTTCAGTAATGTTTTTTGATAATTTACTTCCTGCAGTAAATGAAGTTTTTAAAGTTTCCTCTAGTGAAAATACTCCATTAGCTGCACCTAAAGTAATTTCATTTTGTTTTGATTGTCCAGGAACAAATGCATCAATTTCTTCTTTAAACTTTGTTTTATTTCCTGATTGTGAGGCTAAATGAATAGTTGGTGTCCAAAAACCTGAAACGCAAATACAATCACATTTTATATTTTCTATTTTACCAAGTTGCTTTTTGTCTTCAGAAATACTTGCAATATCTGCCGATTTTACTTTTTTGTATCCTTGTGCTGCAACAACAACATATGAATTTTTAATATTAATTCCTAAATTTTTTGCCTCATCAATTATTTCTGACTCAGGATTTTTTCTTGAGTCTAAAACAACTGGATCTACTCCATGTTTTTTAAATTCAATTGCTGTTTCGTATCCACTATCGTTATTTGTAAATACCAATGGTTTTCTTCCAACTAAAACACCATATACTTTTAAATATTCTTTAGCAGCTGAAGAAAGCATTACTCCTGGTGTATCATTATTTCCAAAAACTATTGGTCTTTCAATTGATCCTGAGGAAATCAAAACTTCTTTTGCTCGAATATACCACAACCTTTTATTAGGATGGTATTTTTTAGTTGATGGTAAATGATCACTAACTTTTTCCGACATTACAAGCATGTTGTGATCATAGTATCCAAAAATTTGAGATCTATTTTTTACAACAACATTTGGCATTGTTTTAAGTTCTGCAATTATTCCTTCAGCCCAATCTTTTCCTGATTGGTTGCCAATATTGACATCACTAGTTAATAAAGATCCACCAAATCTTGGTTTGTCCTCTGCTAAAATAACTTTAGCTCCATTTTTTGCTGCAGCATATGCACCTGCTAATCCCGATGGTCCTGAACCTGCAATTAACAAATCGCAATATTCGTATTTATGTTCATACCTTTCTTTGTCATGTTTAGTTGAAGCTACGCCTAAACCGGCTGCTTTTCTTATGAAAGGCTCATAAATTCGATACCAAAAACTTTTTGGCCACATAAAAGTTTTGTAATAAAAACCTGCTGGTAAAAAAATTTTTAGAAAATTATTGATTGCACCTATGTCAAAATTAACACTTGGCCAACAATTAACACTTTTAGCCTCTAAACCCTCAAACAATTCCTGCTCTGTTGCTTTGATATTAGGTTCTGTTTCACCATTTCTATAAAGTTGAACAACTGCATAAGGTTCATCTACACCTGCTCCAAAAAAACCTCTGGGTCTATGATATTTAAAACTTCTTCCTACTAAATGAACTCCATTTGCTAATAAAGCTGAAGCTAATGTATCACCCTCATAACCAAAGTAAGTTTTACCATTAAATTTGAAAGATAATTTTTTATCCCTATTTATTAATCCCTCATTTTCAATTCTAAAAGCTTGAGTCATTAAGCTACTTCCTCATCAGCTTTAAAAGTTCTAAAAATTTCATGGGTTGCAGTATCTCTCTCAACCTTTATCCATTGTCTACATCCAGAAATATGTTGCCATAGCTCTAAATGCTTTCCTCTTAAACTTTTTCTATTGTAAACGAAATTATCCCATTCTTGATCGGAAACTTCTTTATTAAGTTTCGGTCTTTTAACACTTGCATCGCCACCATATGAAAATTCATTTTGAGATCTCATTCCACAGTGTGGGCAATTAATGTAAAGCATTTACGATATCCAGGTTTTTGTTCCAAGTCCCTTTTCATCAATAAGATGGCCAGTACTAAATCTATTTAAACTATAGCCAGCATTTAATTCGTGAACTCTATCCTGTGCAATTGTGTGTGCAAATGTCCATCCTGATGCAGGAGTCGCTTTAAACCCTCCATAGCACCATCCACAATTTAAATACAATCCTTCAATATGTGTTTTATCAATAATTGGTGAACCATCCATTGACATATCCATTATACCACCCCAAGTTCTCAACATTTTTAATTTACTTAAAAAAGGCATCATCGCTATTCCCTCAGTTAAAACGTGTTGTAATGTCGGTAAATTTCCTCTCTGAGCATAACTATTGTATCCATCAAGATCACCACCCATTACCATCTCACCTTTATCTGACTGACTTACATAAAAATGTCCTGCACCAAATGTAACTACATTATCCAGCACTGGTTTAATTGGTTCAGAAACACATGCTTGAAGCAAATGAGTTTCAATTGGTAAAGTCATATTTAATTTTTCAGCTAATATATTTGTGCTACCAGCAACACATAAACCAACTTTTTTTGCTTTAATATTTCCACGTGAAGTTCTAATGCCATTTATTTTTCCCGCTGAAACATCAAATCCAATTACTTCACAATTCTGAATAATATCTACGCCCATTGAGTCTGCCTGACGTGCATAACCCCATGCAACAGCATCATGTCTTGCTGTACCTGCACTTGGTTGCATCAAACCACCAAAAATTGGAAATCTTACATTGTGAGAAAAATCAGCCATTGGAATAATTTCTTTTACTTGCTCTCTATTTAAAAGAACTGCATCAATTCCATTTAACCTCATCGAATTTCCTCTTCTTGCATAAGCATTCATTTGTGCATCGGAGTGCGCAAGGTTAATTATTCCTCTTGGAGAAAACATTACATTGTAGTTCAAATCCTGACTCATCTTTCTCCATAAATCCATTCCAAACTCACTAAACAATCCATTTTCATCATGCATATAATTGGATCTAATAATTGTAGTGTTACGTCCTACATTTCCTCCTCCAATCCAACCTTTCTCGATAATTGCAACTTTTGTAATGTTGTGCTCTTTAGCAAGGTAATATGCGGTAGCTAATCCATGACCACCACCACCTATAATTACAACATCGTATTCTTCCTTAGGTGTTGGATCTTTCCAGGCTAAATCCCAATTTTGATGATTAGAAAAAGCATTTTTAACTAAGTTAAATATTGAATACTTCTGCATCAGATAATTTTATAACAAAGAATATAAATAGTGCTTATTTTTTTTATATATATTTTTTAGAAGTTTCCAAATATCTCAAAAAAGGATAAGAAGTCACAGTTAAATGTTTTTAATTTAAAGGATTATTCATGAGCGATGTAAAATCAGATATTCAAATAGCTAGAGAAGCTAAAATGCAACCAATAAATGATATTTTGGCCAAGATAAATGTCCCTGATGAAAGCTCAGCTTTCAGCCCAATGGGAAGACACATCGCAAAAATAAATTTGGAATATTTAGACACTCTTAAAGATAAACCAGATGGAAAATTAATTTTAGTAACTGCAATCACTCCAACTCCAGCTGGTGAA
>CACGHF010000020.1 GCA_902572775.1 uncultured Pelagibacteraceae bacterium | reverse complement strand
AAACTGATAATTTACAAAATAAAATTTATTTAAAAAATTTATTTAACAAAGCTTTTAAATCCTATGCAGGATAAATCATCTTTTTAGGATCAACAATTTTATTATAATCTTTTTCATTAATTAATCCTGTTTTTAAAGTTTCAAATTTTAATGTTGTATTATTTTTAAGAGCAGTTTTTGCAATTTTTGCAGCATTATCGTAACCAATATGAGGCGCAAGCGCAGTAACAAGCATTAATGAGTTGTCTAAATGCTCTTGTATTTTCTTTTTGTTAGCTTTTATTCCTTTAACACAATATCGAGCAAAATTTTTTGTACTATCAGCTATTAAGTCGATTGATTGTAAAATGTTATGAGCAATTAAAGGTTTAAAAACATTTAATTCAAAATGTCCATGAGAACCAGCCATAGTAATACCATTGTGATTTCCAATTACTTTTACACAAACCATAGTAACTGCTTCGCATTGTGTTGGATTAACTTTCCCAGGCATGATGGATGAACCGGGTTCATTTTCAGGAAGAATTAATTCTCCATAGCCAGCTCTAGGACCAGAGCCTAAAAATCGAATATCATTTGATATTTTCATTAACGCGACCGCACAGGTATTAAGAGCACCAGAAAAATTAACAATTGCATCATGAGCAGCAAGCTCTGCAAATTTATTTGGAGCTGGTTTAAATTTAATTTTTGTAAATTTAGCAATTTCTTTTACAATTTTTTTATCAAAATTTTTCTTGGAATTTATTCCAGTACCCACAGCTGTACCACCCTGGGCAAGAAATAATATTTCTTTTAATGCATATTCTATTCTCTCAATACTTTTTTTGACTTGAAAATGATATCCTGAAAATTCCTGTCCAAGCGACAACGGTGTTGCATCTTGTAAATGAGTTCTTCCAATTTTAACTATGTTTTTAAATTCATTAGATTTTCTTTTTAGTTCCTTTTCTAAAATTTTTAAGCTTGGTAGCATTTTAGAAATAGTTTCTTTAGCAACCGATATGTGCATTGCAGTTGGAAAAACATCATTTGTAGATTGAGATTTGTTTACATGATCATTTGGATGAACAGGTTTTTTAGTACCTTTTTTACCACCTAAAATTTCTATAGCTCTGTTAGCAATAACCTCATTTACATTCATGTTTGTTTGTGTGCCAGACCCTGTTTGCCAGACTTTTAAAGGAAAATTTTCGTCTAATTTACCCTTGATTATTTCATCTGATGCTTTGATTATTGCTTTAGAAATTTTACCATCAACTAATTTATCTTTAGCATGTACAATTGCAGCTGATCTCTTGATAATTGCTATTGATTTAATAATTGAAATATTAACTAAAATTTTTCCAATATTAAAAAATTTATTGGATCTCTGAGTAGATGCTCCCCAATATTTATCATTTGGGACATTTATGCTTCCAATACTGTCAAATTCTTTTCTTAATTTCATTGATTAATTTTTAAGTAACAAATAATTATTAACATACAATAATTTTTTAAAAACATACAGGAGCATTATGTCGAATTTTAGTAAAGTTGGTACTTTCATGAAAACTTTTGGTCAGGAAGTAAAAACAAAACCATCATTTAGCACTGATAAAATAAATAAATTAAGGATAGATCTAATAAAAGAGGAATTAGAGGAACTTACAGAAGCTATGAATAATAAGGACTTATTGGAAGTAGCTGATGCGCTAACAGACATATTATATGTAACTTACGGAGCAGGGCACGCCTTTGGAATTGATTTGGATAAATGTTTTGATGAGGTCCAAAATTCAAATATGAGCAAGTTGGATGAAAATGGAAAACCAATTTACAATGAGTCTGGAAAAGTCATGAAAGGTCCTAACTATTATAAGCCAGATCTGTCAAAATTTGTGAATTAAATCTCTAATTTAAAATCAACAGCAGGGGCACTATGAGTAATGCTTCCAACAGAAATTCTATTTACCCCTGTAGATGCAATAGTTTTCACATTCTTTAAAGTAACATTACCAGAAGCTTCAGTTTCATAAAGTTTTTTTACAATTTTCACGCTTTGTCTTAAATTTTTAATACTCATATTATCTAAGAGAACCCTATTAAATTTTAGGCCTAAAATTGATCTAAGTTGATTGATTGTATCAACTTCGACAGTAATTTTTTTTCCTTTTTTATTCTTAATAGCTTTTAAAACCAAACTTTTTAAATCTGAACTAGCAATATGGTTATCTTTAATTAAATATTCATCGCTCAAATTAAATCTATGATTTGTGCCACCTCCTAATTTAACAGCATATTTTTGGATAACTCTTAAATTAGGAATTGTTTTTCTTGTGCAACAAATTTTAGTTTTTTTTCCAGCTAATTTAACAAATTCATTAGTTTTAGTTGCTATTCCAGAAATATGAGATAAAAAATTTAAAGCTACTCTTTCAGCGATTAGAATATTTTTGGCATTGCCTTTAATTAAAGCTACTAAATTCCCTTTTTTAACTCTAGAACCATCTTTTTTCTTAATAATAAATTTTATTTTATCATCAATTAATGAAAAAGTTTGTTTAGCAAATAGCAATCCTGCAACAATTGCACTTTGATTTGCAATTAATTTAACCGTTACAATTTTATCATCTTTAATTAAACTTGAAGTGATATCTCCTGACGGATAAAGATCTTCGTTTAATGCAAGCTTAACAGTACTTTTGATAAATTCTTTGCTTAGTTTTATTTTTGACACTTAATTATCTGCCAATTGCTGCCATTCTCTCTACAGATATTCTGGCTTTATCAATTGTCTCTTTGTCCATAATAATTTCACCAGTTTCATTCTCTAAACAATCTAAAATTTTTGGAAGTGTAATTTTTTTCATATGAGGACACATATTACATGGCTTAACAAAGTCTACATTCGGATTTTCTATTTGAATATTGTCACTCATTGAGCACTCAGTAACCATCATTACTTTTTTTGGTTGATTATCTTTTACATATTTTATCATTCCAGATGTTGATCCAGCGAAATCACTTGCCTCTATAACATCGGGAGGACATTCTGGGTGCGCAATAATTTTAATTCCAGGATTATTTGTTCTTATGTCTTCTATTTCTTTTTTATTAAATTGATCATGAACAATACAAATTCCTTTCCATGAAATAATTTCAACATCTGTTTGAGAAGCAACATATTTAGCCAAATAATCATCAGGTAAAAATATTACCTTTTTTACACCCAGTGATTTAACAATTTTAACTGCATTAGCAGATGTACAGCAAACATCTGTTTCTGCTTTAACTTCTGCTGACGTATTGACATAAGATACAACAGGGACACCTGGGTATTTTTCTTTTAATAATCTAACATCTTTACCTGTAATAGATGATGATAAAGAACAGCCAGCATCCATATCAGGAAGAATAACTTTTTTATCAGGGCTCATTAATTTTGCAGTTTCTGCCATGAAATGTACCCCAGCCATTAAAATAATATCAGCTGAAGTTTTTGAGGCTTCAATTGCTAATGCAAGAGAGTCCGCAGAAAAATCTGCAACACCATGGTAAATTTCTGGAGTTTGATAATTGTGGGCTAGAATTACAGCATTCTTTTCTTTTTTTAATTTATTAATTTTGTGAATGTATGGAGCATGCACAGACCATTCAATTTCAGGCATAACCTTAGAAATTTTTTGATAAATAGGATCTGTTGCTTTACGTACTTCTTGTGTAAATTCCATGAGGATTTTTACCAATTTGAATCATGATTGTCATTCATTTATTATGGGACATATTGCGGTCGTGCTGAAATTGGTAGACAGGCACGGTTGAGGGCCGTGTGGACCTAGTCCATGAGAGTTCGAGTCTCTCCGACCGCACCAAAGTGAATTTTTATATAGGAGTTTTTGATGGATAAATTACTTTCATTAATATTTATGGTTGGGGTTTTGCTTTTAGTTCTACCAAGTTTTTTACAATCAAATTCTCAATTAAAGCAATTTCTTAAAAATCTCAGTATTTGGATTGTTCTAGTTTTTATAATTTTAATAATTATTTATATATTTAAATAAGAAAATTAGTTTTTAATCCAATTAGGTCTCTTGATATTTATTGACGCTTCTTTCGTTTTAAAATTTGCTTTTTCATCAAAGTTTTCGTTTAAGTATTTAATTAAAGCAAAAGGGTAGTCTCTATCAATTAAAACCTTACCTATTTCTATTTCATTATTATAAATACTTTCACCTTCATGTAGTTTTCCATTAATTACATTTATTGGAAATAATCTTTTTGATAGTTTGTTCTTTAATTTAATTCGTGCTGTATTTTCTTGACCAACATAACAGCCTTTTTTGAAATCAATTCCATTTAATTCCTCAAAATTACATTCAATACCAAACAATTTGTCTTTCAATTTATTTAAATCTTTTGGAACAATTCCAAGGCTATGACTTAATGTATAATATTCTTTCAGATTTGCATCGTGAAGATCTAGTTTTTTTAGAGATAAATAAAGTTTTTCTAGATTAATAATTAATCTAGCGCCCAATTCTTTATTTCTTGGATCTAAAAAAATTGCATCTTCTCTATATTTAATTGTGTAACCAGGTTGATCTTTTGCTTCATCAAAAGTTAAGAATTTTTCATGAGAAAATGCTGCAACAACAAATTCATTACTTAAATTGAGAATTTCAACTTTTGATCTAAGTTTATACAAGGATAATTGTTTGAATAACTCCTCTGCCTGAGGTTTTTCACAATCCAAAATATATCCTGATTTATGTTTTACGATTATAAATTCATATAAAAATTTACCTTGGGGTGTAAGTAATGAACTAAAACAACTATTTACATCGCTTACTTTGTTTATGTCGTTACTAATGAGATTTTGAAGAAACTCTTTTGCATCTTCTCCATTAATATACAGAATTGCTCTGTCATCTAAAATATAAACGTTTTTTATATTCATAATTGATTAATTATAGATTGTAATATAATAACAATTTCTCAAAATGTTAGATCTTATAATTAAAAACGGACAATGTTACATCGATGGTGAATTAAAAGATGTAGATGTTGCTATAAAAGATCGAAAAATTCAACAGATTGGACAAATTTCAGAGGAAGCTAAAGAGACAATAAATGCAGAAGGTCACACAGTGCTACCTGGTTGCATAGATACTCAAACACATTTTAGAGAACCAGGATCAACGGATACAGAGGATCTTCATTCAGGAAGTAGAGCAGCAATAGCAGGGGGCATTACAAGTGTATTTGAAATGCCTAATACTAATCCGCCAACTTCAAATATGAAAGAGTTTCAAAGAAAACTAGATCTCGCTAAAAATAGAATGTATTGCAATTATGCTTTTTATTTTGGAGCAACAGCAGACAATGCTGTTGATTTGGCAAGTCTAGAGGGTTTGGAAGGTTGTTGTGGAATTAAACTGTTTGCAGGATCATCAACTGGAAATTTATTAGTTGCTGAAGAGGATGATATAGACAAAGTTTTTCAAAATGCCTCTAAAGTCGTTGCGGTTCATTCTGAGGATGAGGCAATTTTAAATGTAAACAAGAAATTAATAAAAGAGGGTGATGTTCATACCCATCCTGTATGGAGAAGTGCAGAATGTGCAATAGCATCCACTAGAAGAATTGTTCGAATTGCAGAAAAGCACAATAAAAAAGCTCATGTGCTCCATATTACAACAAAAGAAGAAATTGATTTTCTATCTCAACACAAAGGAAACATTACATTTGAAATCACACCTCAGCATTTAACGCTTTATGCTCCAGATTGTTATGACAAGCTTGGAACTTACGCTCAGATGAACCCACCATTAAGAGATAAATCTCATTATGATAGATTGTGGTATGGGGTGAGGAATAACTTCAATGATACTATTGGATCTGATCATGCTCCGCATTTAAAAGAAAATAAAGATAAAGTGTACCCAAAAACTCCTTCAGGGATGCCAGGGGTTCAAACTTTAATGCCTGTGATGCTAAATCACATAAATGATGGAAAATTATCACTTAATCAATTGATGAATTTTGTTTGTGAAAATCCAGTTAAGATTTTTGGTATTAAAAATAAAGGATTTATTAAAGAAGGTTATGATGCAGACTTTACTATTGTTGATATGAACAAAACTATTGAGATTAAAAATGAAAATATAGAAAGTAAATGTAAATGGTCACCATTTAATGGTTTCAAATTTAAAGGAACACCAACTCATACAATTATTGCAGGAAAAATCAAAATGCAGGATGGAAAAATTTTAGGTGATCCTGATGGAACACCTTTGCAGTTTAGCTAAGCTTTCCAGTAAAACTATTTACAAGTATCACACCAATCACAATTAAGAACAAACCTACAATTGCTTGCCAAGCTAAAGTTTGTTTAAAAAATATATAACCAAGGATTGCAATAGTAAAAATTCCTAATCCACTCCATGTTGCATATACAATTGCTATTGGAAGTTTATCAACTACAAAAGTTAATAAATAAAATGCAGTGAGATAAAATACAGATAGAGCAATTGTTGGAATAAGTTTTGTAAAGTTTTGTGATACAGGAAGTAGCATTGTTCCTGCAACTTCACAAAATATTGCTGCTATTAAAAAAACATATGTTTTAACCATTGTTTAAGACTTTGTGATTAATTAAATCCTCTTTTATTTCTGTTAAAATTGCAGGATCATCAATTGTAGGGGGGATTTTATATTCAACACCATCTGCAATTTTTCTTATAGTTCCTCTTAAAATTTTTCCTGATCTTGTTTTTGGTAATCTTTTTATAACAATAACTACTTTAAATGCAGCAACTGGGCCTATTTTATCTCTAACCATTTGCACACATTCTTTAGAAATAGTTTCATTATCTTTATCAACACCAGATTTTAGTACTACTAATCCAATAGGTAATTGACCTTTTAATTTATCTGCAATTCCAAGTACCGCACATTCAGCAACAGATTGATGTTCTGACAAAACTTCTTCGATGGCACCAGTTGATAATCTATGACCAGCTACATTAATTATATCATCTGTTCTAGACATGATCCAAATATAACCATCATCATCGATGTGACCCGCATCATATGTTTGATAATATCCTTCATAATTAGACATATAGTTTTCTTTATATCTTTGATCTGCATTCCATAATGTTGGAAATGTGCCAGGAGGCAAAGGGAGTTTTACAACGATGTCTCCCATTTCGTTTGGTTTTGCTAAAGACTGATCCGGCTTTATGATTTTTACATCATACCCAGGAACAGCTTTACAGGCTGAACCATATTTTGTTTCCATCATTTCAATACCAGTACAATTTGAGCTAATTGCCCAGCTAGTCTCTGTTTGCCACCAATGATCTATCACAGGAACTTTAAGTAAATTTTCAGCCCACTTTATAGTATCTGGATCAGCTCTCTCTCCAGCAAGAAATAAGCTTTCAAAACTACTTAAATCATATTTTGAGAAAAATTTACCTTCAGGATCTTCTTTTTTAATTGCTCTAAAAGCTGTTGGAGCCGTAAAAAGAGATTTTACTTTATAATTTGAAATGATTTTCCAAAAAGCTCCTGCATCTGGAGTCCCTACTGGCTTACCTTCAAACAGGACTGTAGTGCATCCTTTAAATAATGGAGCGTAGACAATATAAGAGTGGCCAACAATCCAACCAATGTCACTCGCTGACCACCAAATATCATCGGCATCTATGTTATAGATATTTTTCATAGTCCATTTGAGAGCAACAATGTGACCGCCAATATCTCTCACTATACCTTTTGGAGTTCCTGTTGTACCTGAAGTATATAAAATGTATGCAAACTCATTTGAGTTCATCTCAACACAGTCAGAATCTTTAGCATTTGAAACAACTTCTTCCCAGCTGACTTCATTTGGAGCATTTAATTTAACCTCGTGACCAGGTCTTTGGAATAAAATCATCTTTTCAATTTTGTGATTGGCTATTTTAATAGCTTCATCAACAAGTGGCTTATACTCAACTGTTCTTCCAGGCTCAAAACCACACGATGCAGTCACTAATATTTTTGCTTTACTGTCATCAATTCTGCTTGCAAGCTCATTTGAGGCAAATCCACCAAAGACAACCGAATGAATTGCACCAATTCTTGCACAAGCAAGCATAGCAACTACTGCTTCAGGAATCATTGGCATGTAAATAATCACCCGATCTCCTTTATTAGCCCCTTGTGATTTCAATGCCCCTGCAAACTTAGAGACCTTTGACTTTAATTCTTCATAAGTGAACTGACTTTTGTTACCTGTGATAGGACTATCATAGATTAAAGCTGTCTTTTGACCTCTTCCTTGATCAATATGGATGTCTAAAGCGTTATAACAGGTATTGGTGACACCATCTTCGAACCATTTGTAGAAAGGCGGGTTAGATTTATTCAAAATTTTTGTTGGTTTTTTAAACCAAAAGATGTCTTCAGAGGCTTCTTGCCAAAATTTTTCAGGATTTTTTATAGAATTTTCGTAAATCTTATTAAATTTAGAAGACATAAATATTTGATTCGAATTCCTTAATTTTTTTGGTTTTTAACTTATAAATTGTATTTAATTTTAAAAATTAAGTAAAATCAATGCTTATTAGTGACAATTAAGTCTTCATAAAACTATTTTTATTTGCTATTTAACCACCAAATTGGCTTAGGGAAACCTAAGTCTAGTTTATATAAACTAAAAAATAAAAACTAACGAAGAGGGAGTTTTTTATGAAAAAACTTAAACTGTTTGCTTTAGCAGCTATGGCTCTGATTGGATTTTCAGGTATAGCTATTGCAGCAGACGCAACGATGTTGATGCAAGATGACTTCGTAGGAATTTCATTCTGGGTTATCTCTATGGGAATGTTAGCAGCTACTGCTTTCTTTTTCATGGAAGCAGGCAATGTCGCATCAGGCTGGAGAACATCAGTTATTGTTGCTGGTCTAGTAACTGGTATTGCATTCATACACTACATGTACATGAGAGAAGTATGGGTTGCTACTGGAGACTCGCCAACTGTTTACAGATACATTGACTGGTTAATCACTGTGCCATTACAGATGGTAGAATTCTATTTAATTCTAGCAGCTATTGGTAAAGCAAACTCTGGAATGTTCTGGAGATTGTTAATTGGTTCATTAGTAATGCTAATCGGTGGATACTTAGGTGAAGCAGGATACATCAATGCTACACTTGGTTTCATCATCGGAATGGCAGGTTGGGTATACATTCTTTATGAAGTATTCTCAGGTGAAGCTGGTAAAGCTGCACAGAAGAGTGGTAACAAAGCTCTTGTAACTGCATTCGGAGCAATGAGAATGATTGTTACAGTAGGTTGGGCAATTTACCCATTAGGTTATGTATTTGGTTACTTAACTGGTGGTGTAGACGCTGACTCACTAAACGTTGTTTACAACTTAGCTGACTTCATTAACAAAATTGCATTTGGTCTAGTAATCTGGGCTGCTGCAACTAGTTCAAGCGGAAGAAGAGCTAAGTAATTAGCTAAAATTTAAATTAAGGGCAGGTACAATTTTTGTACTTGCCCTTTTTTTTTACCTTTATTAAAATTATATATAATAACTATACATAATTTTTATCTATGGATGTAAAATTAGAAAAATGGCACAAATGCCAGATCGATAAAGAGGTCCTAAAAGAACTTTCAAAAAAATCTGATTTAAAAGGACTTCAACACGTTTCAGTTTTTTTTGGACTTTTGTTGGTAACCGGAATTCTTGCATATCAAACATGGGGTACATGGTGGTCAGTATTTTGGTTTTTAGTTTATGGTAATATTTATTCCTTCTCTAATCCACTGTGGCATGAGACAGGTCATAAAACTGCTTTTCAATCAAAGTTCTTAAACGAACTTTTTTATTACATTTCATCCTACATGGCCAATTTTGAACCTACACGATGGAGATACACACACTTTGTTCATCATGGAAATACTTATTCAACAGAAAATCCATTTGATCATGAAATTGAATATGGAAATGATTTAAAAGAAACACCGAAGCGCTTAATTATAAATATAATTCCATTTTTAGATATAGTATTTTTTAAAAAGCATATCTCCTTTGAAATTATTCAACATGCTTTAGGAATAAAAACACAAGTTATGCAGGATAGTATTCCAGAAAATGCACAAGCAAAAGCAATTTTTATTTCAAGAATTTATGTTGCTATTTGGTTATCAATTATTTTATGGTCTATACTTATTTCTTCTTGGATGCCTTTATTATATTTTGTCTTACCACAATTTTATGGAAAAACTTTACACAAAATTGTTGCATTCACTCAGCACGCAGGTTTAGCTAGAAATATAAAAGATCACAGAGTTACATCGCGTGAGATGTATTTAAATCCAATACTAAGCTTTTTATATTGGAAAATGGAATACCATTTAACTCATCACATGTTTCCAACTGTTCCGTCATATAATCTTGATAAATTGCACAACCATATTAAAGATCAATTACCAAAGCCAAATGATGGATTAATAGACGCTTATAAAGAAATTATCCCTGCGTTAATGAAACAAAAAGAAGATACAAGCTATTTTATAAAAAAAGAGTTACCCGAACCTCAGAATATTTAAAAAAATACTAAGTATGATTTTACTTACTTGTCCTATTTAGATAAGAAACTATATATAACGCATGGCAAAAATTACATATCATACTCACGATAATAAAACTCATACTATAGATGTTCAAAAAGGTTTAACTGTAATGGAAGGAGCTATTCAAAACGATATTCCAGGAATTGATGCAGATTGTGGAGGTGGAATGGCTTGTGCTACCTGCCATGTTTATGTCAAAGAAGAATGGTTAGATAAGCTTCCAGCAAAAGAGGATGGTGAGGAAGATATGCTTGATATGGCATTTGAGCCAAAAAATAATAGCAGGTTGAGCTGTCAGTTAATAGTTTCAGATGAGCTAGATGGTTTAGAGGTTAATATTCCATCAAAGCAAGGTTAGATGAATAAAACAGATGTATTAATTATTGGAGCAGGGCCAACAGGGTTGTTTTGTGCTCATCAACTTGGAATTATAGGATTGAGCTGTGAGATAGTCGACAATCTTGATAAAGCAGGCGGTCAATGTATTGAGCTTTACCCCGATAAACCCATTTATGATATTCCAGCCGTTCCAGAGTGTACTGGGGAAGAGCTAACTAATAATCTTCTAAAACAAATCAAACCTTTCAATGTTAAATTTCATTTAAATGAAAGAGTAGAAGAATTAAAAAAAAATCAAAATAGATGGCATGTTAAAACTTCTGGTGGAGTAGAGTTTGATGTTGCTGCAATTGTAATAGCTGGTGGTGTTGGTTCTTTTGAGCCTAGAAAATTTTCAGTAAAAGAATGTGAAAAATTTGAAGGAAAATCTTTATTTTACTCAATTAAAGATAAATCAATTTTTAAAGACAAAACTATTTCAATTTTTGGTGGAGGAGACTCCGCTTTAGATTGGGCTATTGAACTATCAAACGTCTCTAAAGTAAATTTAATTCATAGAAGAGATGGTTTTAGTGGAGTAGAGGCGAGTGTTCAAAAAGTAAAAGAGCTTAATGATCAAGGAAAGTTAAATTTATTTACAAAATATCAAATGGATTCTGTAAGTGGAGATAAACAAATTGAAACTGTTAAAATTAAACATGACGAAGGTGACATTAAAGAGATTAAATCTGATTATGTATTAGGTTTCTTTGGTTTAATAATGCAACTTGGCCCTATTTTAGATTGGGGACTAAATATAAATAAAAAAACCGTTGAAGTTAATACTGAAAATTTTGAAACTAATGTAGAGGGAATTTTTGCAATTGGTGATATTTGTACTTACCCAGGAAAATTAAAATTAATTCTTTCAGGGTTTCATGAAGGCGCATTGGCAGCAAGAGGTTGTTTTAAATATGCTAAACCAGATGAAAAATTAAGATTTGAATTCACAACAACATCTAAAGCTGCACAAGAAAGACTCGGTATAAAAAAATGATAGAGTTTTTTTCTGCCAATACTCCTAATGGATGGAAAATAAGTATTATGCTTGAAGAAATTGGTTATGAGTACAAAGTAACCAAAGTTGATTTAGGTAAAGATGAACAATTTAAACCAGAGTATTTAAAAATTAGTCCATTTGGAAAAATCCCTGTCATTATTGATCATGAGAACAATAAAAGCATATTCGAGTCGGGTGCAATATTGATGTATCTAGGTGATAAAAGTGGAAAATTTTATAATGAAAAAGATAGACTGATTATTAATCAATGGTTAATGGCTCAAATGGGAACCGTTGGACCTATGATCGGTCAACATCATCAATTTCATCATTACAATCCAGGTAAAAGTGAATTTGGAGAAGAAAGATATTTTAAAATTACCAAAAGAATTTATGGAGAATTAGACACAAGATTAAAACAATCTAAATTTCTTGCAGGTCCAGATTATACAATTGCTGATATTGCAACTTGGCCGTGGATGGCAAGACACGAATGGCATGATATTGGTTTGAAAAATTATCAGAATTTATCTAGATGGTACCAAGAAATATCTGAACGAGAGGCCGTAGTTAAAGGATATGCTTTTATGGATAAAGAAGCAAAAATTCCTAAAGTTTAAAATTTATCCAAATAGTCTGTAAATAGTGCTAAGTATTCCATAACCTGAAAATTCAATAGCCACAATTACAATAATAATTAAGATTAATTTTTTATTCATTTTAAAAATAAATATAACAACAATACAATCCAGAAGAAAGGATAGTAAAAATAAATATATTTCTTAGCAAAAAGAAAAGATATTGAGTTCTGCTTAGATGATTTTTTTCTCATTGCTAATCATCTGCATGTACTTTTTCTTCTTTTTCATGCTTTTCTTGTGCTGCAATAGTGTATTTAGCAACAGGTCTTGCCATTAATCTTTTTAAACCAATTGGCTCTGCTGTATCTAAACAAAAACCATAAGTGTCTTCTCTAATTCTTCTCAAAGCTTTATCAATTTCTGAAATTAATTTAATTTGTCTATTGATTGCTTTCATCTCTACGTTGCTATCAATATAGGAGTTTGCTTGGTCAACAATATCTGCAGAAATATTATTGTCATCCATTCCACCATTATAAAGAGCTTCATTATTAGCTTTGATAAGTTCTTTTTTCCATTCAGTTAGTCTCATTCTGAAATATACTTTATGTTTTTCACACATATATTTTTCAGTATCTTTTGGAACATAAGTTTTTGAAATTTTTACAGGACCTTTGGGTGCAACTTTAGCTGTAGTTGGTTTTGACTTAGTTACAACTTTAGTTTTTGGTTTTGATACTTTTTTCTTTGCTTTAGCAGTCTTTGGCATAGCTTAATTTTAATCGCTCGGAGTATATTCAGCAAATTAGGGGTGTCAAGCAAGCTTAATTGATATAAATATTTATAAATGACCATTAATAACAAAAATATTAATAATGTTTTTTATATTTTTGTTACAACTCATCTAATTTTTTGGACTTTGATTCCATCATTTACAAATCATAATTTACCACTTGATACTATCGAAGCTT
>CACGHF010000019.1 GCA_902572775.1 uncultured Pelagibacteraceae bacterium | reverse complement strand
AAAAATATTAACTTCATTAAATCATGGTTGGAAATATTCTTCAAATTCTAGTTCTCTAAAAGTTAAAAGTTATTGGAATAATAAATTAAATTTAGGAGTGTGTGCAGATTGGTTTGTAGGTCCTAGAGTAGAGGCTGGCTGGATAAGTGCAAACGATCTTTTTAAAAAAATAAATAAATAATTTTACTTAAGATTTTTTAAGCGATATTCCCAATTTCCCATTCTCTCATAAGTGATTTTAACAATCACTGAAGTTTTTTTATCAAGCCAAATATCAAAATTTAATTTTTTATCTTCAGGAACAGACATATCTTTAGATGTAAGTTTAAAATGATCTGTTTCGTATTGTTTGCCATTAATTGAAATATTTTCCTTTTTAATAAAAGTAACTATTTGTTCTTTTATACTTCCAGAAATAGGACTTATTTGGCTTTCGGCCTGTAAAATTTTATGACTCCACCAATTTCCAATTATATTTTTAACAGAAGCTTCACCCGAATATGAAGATCCCTTGATATCAAACTTTTTATTATGTTTATTTAGTTTTAAGTTTACAAATTTTTCTTTTTTATTTTGAAGTGTCTTTGATTGAAAAGATATTAAGTTATCTTTTAAATAAATTTCTTCCCCATATCCCTCCACTTTAAATATTGTTGCAGATAGTAATTTTACTTCAAATTTATATTGATTTTTTACTATTGTTTTTTCACCATCTCTTTTAAAATAATAATTGTTATATCCAATTACTTCATCATTTCTCAAGATCTCCATTTCTATTTTGTCAAATTTGTTATAATGACCTATATGAGCCAATGAAATTGATGAAAAAAATACAACAAATAGAATAACTGCAAACTTTTTCATTTTCGAGTTACAATATTAGAATTTTTCATTAATAGATATAGCTTATTACTATTATGTTTTTAAAAATAAAAAAAATTCCAAAAGTAAAATGGAGCTCAGAAAAACCATTTAATTTTAAACCAAAGTTTTCTACATTTTTTTTCTTGTGCTTTGGTTTGTCTTTATTCGGATTAGGTGAAGGATTGTTAATTGTTTCATTCTCAGGAGCTTCTCCATGGAGTGTTTTAGCCCAAGGTATTTCCTTAAATGTTAATTTAAGTATTGGAACTATCACATTATTAATAAGTATTGCTGTTTTAATTTTATGGGTCCCTCTTGGGCAAAAACCAGGGATGGGCACAATATTCAATGCTTTGATAATTGCAATTATGATTGATCTTTGTATTAAATATGTTCCAACACCATCAAATTATATTCATCAATTATTGTTAGCTGTAATTTCTGTAATCATGGTTGGAATAGGTGGGGGTATTTACTTGGTATCAAACTTAGGGGCCGGTCCTAGAGATGGATTGATGATAGGATTACAAAAATTAACTAATTTTCCTATAGCTGTTGTAAGAGCAACATTAGAAATTTCAGTTGTTAGTATTGGATGGTATTTAGGAGGTACAGTGGGGGTTGGAACTTTATTGTTCGCGTTTGGTATAGGTCCTTGCGTTGCTCTAGGACTTTATTTAGTTGATAAAACTTTTGATTAAGCAGCAGCTATAGCTTTTTCGCTTTTTTTTCTTTCGTGGGGATCAAGAATTGCTTTTCTCAATCTACATGAGTCTGGAGTTATCTCTAAAGCTTCATCTGTATTAAGCATACTTAATTGTTCTGCAATCGACATTTTTCTTACAGGTGTAAGCACGACATTCTCATCAGTACCTTGAGTTCTCATATTGGTCAATTTTTTACCTTTCATTACATTAATGATCATATCTCCCGGTTTAGGCGAAAGACCAACAATCATTCCAGGATAAACAGAGTCATTATGTGTAACAAACATTTCTCCTCGTGCCTGTAAGTTAAAGATAGCGAATGCAACAGCTTTTCCTTGCTCCATTGATATTAACGCTCCATTTCTTCTACCTTCCATTTCTCCTTCAAAAGGACCATAGCAATGGAATATTCTGTTGATAACTCCGTTTCCTTTTGTGAGTGTAAGAAATCTACTTGTGTAACCCATTAAGCCTCTAGTAGGTGCATGAAAAATTAATCTTTTTTTGTTAGTTCCAGTATCTTTTAATTCTATTAGTTTACCTTTTCTTCTGTTCATTGAGTCAATTACTTTTGATGAATGTTCTTCATCAAGGTCCATAGTAATTTCTTCAATTGGCTCGAGTTTATTTCCATTCTCATCAGTTTTGTACAAAACCTTTGGAGGACTAACTGTCATTTCAAAACCTTCTCTTCTCATTTGCGTTAAAAGAATTTCTAACATTAGCTCACCTCTACCACTTACGACAAAAGAGTCTTTACCCTCGTTTTCTGAGAATGTAATTCCAACATTGTTTTGTGCTTCTTGAACTAATCTATCTCTTATTTGGGTGCTAGTTAATTTTTTACCTTCAGTTCCAGCTAAAGGTGAAGTATTTACAGTAATCGTAATTGACATTGTAGGAGGATCTATTGGAGTCGCAGGGATTGGCTCATTTACATCTAAGTCACATATTGTATCAGCAACGTTTGCTTTTTCTAAACCAGCAACAACAACAATATCCCCAGCTTCACCAACATCTATGGGAACTTTTTTTGTTCCCTCATATCTAAAAATTTTTGTTAATTTTCCTTCGTCAACTTTATCACCATTTAAATTGATTGCTTTTATTGATTGATTAGCTTTTGCAGTTCCTTGCGTAATTCTTCCAACCAAACTTCTTCCTAAAAAACTATCTGCATAAAGTAGCGTTGACAACATTGCAAAAGGTTTAGATTTATCAAGTTCAGCAGGTTTTACATGATCAACAATTAAATCTAACAAAGGATTTAAATTTTCTCTTGGACCATCAACTTCATGATCTGCCCAACCCGATCTTCCGCTAGCATATAAAACTGGAAAGTCTAATTGTTCTTCATTTGCATCTAAGCTAACAAATAAATCAAATGTTTCATCTAAAACTTCGTTAGCTCTTTGATCAGCTTTATCTAATTTATTAATAACAACAATTGGCTTTAATCCTTGTTTAAGAGCTTTGGATAATACAAATTTTGTTTGAGGCATAACACCTTCTGCAGAGTCAATTAATAACAAGGCTCCATCTGCCATACTTAAAACTCTTTCAACTTCGGCAGCAAAATCTCTGTGGCCTGGAGTATCGATTATATTTATTCTTGAATTGTTCCAATTAATTGATGCAGGTTTAGCTAAAATTGTAATTCCTCTCTCTTTTTCAAGCTCACCTGAGTCCATTAATCTTTCATCAACAACTTCATTATCTCTAAATGAACCACTTTGTTTCATTAAATTATCAATTAGAGTAGTTTTGCCATGATCAACATGGGCTATGATTGTGATGTTTCTGATATTATTGCTCATAAATTCTGGCTCTTATACATATTTAAAAGGATATTAAAACTCAAAAAAACTCATAACTGGCTTGAATAATTTTCAAAATTCAGGATTAATTTGTCTTTTTTTGCTTATCTTTTTTAAGTTTTCTTTTTTCTTTAAAGCTCAATTTAGGTTTTTTTTTAACACTAGAGTCTTTAAATGATTTACCACTATATCTTTTTGACATGATTAAACTTCATATAAAAAAAAGGCCATCTTCAGATGGCCTTTTAAGAATTAATTTAAGAAAATGAGGGATTACATACCCATTCCACCCATTCCTCCCATGCCGCCCATACCACCAGGCATACCACCAGGCATTCCGCCAGCAGCATCTTTTTCTTCTGGTTTGTCAGCGATCATTGCTTCTGTAGTTACTAATAATCCAGCAATTGAAGCAGCGTCTTGTAAAGCAGTTCTCACAACTTTAACTGGGTCTATGATACCCTTTGCAAACATATCACAATACTCTTCGTTTTGAGCATCGTAACCGTTAGTTTTTTTCTTCTGCTCTAGTAATTTACCAACTACTACTGAACCGTCTACACCAGCATTTTTAGTAATTTGTCTAATTGGAGCTTCCAATGCTTTTCTGACTAGATCCACACCTGCTTTTTGGTCATCACCTTTTGCTTTAACTTTATCAAGGTCTTGAGCAGCATAAAGAAGAGCACAACCACCACCAGTAACAATACCTTCCTCTACAGCAGCTCTAGTTGCATTTAAAGCATCTTCAACTCTATCTTTTCTTTCTTTAACTTCAACTTCAGTTGCACCACCAACTTTGATAACTGCAACACCACCAGCTAACTTAGCTAGTCTCTCTTGAAGTTTTTCTCTGTCATAATCAGAAGTAGTTTCTTCAACTTGTTGTTTGATAGATGCACATCTTGCTTCAATATCAGATTTTTTACCACTTCCATTTACAATAGTACTATTGTCTTTATCAACTTTTATCTTTTTACAAGATCCAAGATCATCAAGTTTAACATTTTCAAGTTTGATACCTAAGTCTTCAGATATAACCTGACCTCCTGTTAAAATAGCAATATCTTCAAGCATAGCTTTTCTTCTATCACCAAATCCAGGAGCTTTAACAGCTACAACTTTTAGACCACCTCTTAGTTTGTTTACAACTAAAGTTGCCAAAGCTTCGCCTTCAACATCTTCAGAAATAATCATTAATGGTCTACCAGCTTGTACAACAGCTTCTAAAAGTGGAACCATTGGCTGTAAATTTGTTAATTTCTTTTCATGCAATAAAATGAAAGGGTTATCTAATTCTGTAGTCATCTTATCGCTATTGGTAATAAAGTATGGTGATAAATACCCTCTATCAAACTGCATACCTTCAACTACGTCAAGTTCGGTTTCAATACCTTTATTTTCCTCAACAGTAATAACTCCCTCGTTTCCAACTTTTTGCATAGCTTTCGCAATCATAGTTCCGATTTCTTTATCACCATTTGCTGATATTGTACCAACTTGAGCAATCTCATCACTGTCTTTTACTTTTTTTGCAGATGCAACTAGGCTATCTTTTACTGTTTCTACTGCAGCATCAATTCCTCTTTTTACATCCATAGGATTCATGCCAGCTGTTACATACTTCACACCTTCTTTGACAATTGCTTGCGCAAGTATAGTTGCAGTCGTAGTTCCATCACCAGCTTCATCATTAGTTTTACTAGCAACTTCTTTAACCATTTGTGCACCCATATTTTCAAATTTATCTTCAAGGTCAATTTCTTTAGCAACAGATACACCATCCTTTGTAATTCTAGGAGCACCATAAGACTTGTCCATTACGACATTTCTTCCTTTAGGTCCTAAAGTTACTTTAACAGTATCAGCCAAGATGTTTACACCTCTTATCATTGCTGCTCTTGCTTCAGCATCAAATTTAACAACTTTTGCCATTTTTTTTCTCCTTTAAATTAAATTACTTACCTGAAATACCCATAATGTCTGACTCTTTCATTATGCTGTACTCTTTACCATTAATTTTGACTTCAGTTCCCGACCATTTGCCAAATAAAACTTTATCGCCAACTTTAACATCCATTGGAATTATTTTTCCATCTTCTGTTTTTGCACCACCACCAACAGCAACAACTTTGCCTTCCTGAGGTTTTTCTTGAGCTGAGTCAGGGATGATTATTCCACCTGTAGTCTTTTCACTGCTATCCAATACTTCGATTAAAACTCTATCATGCAACGGTTTGAATTTCATAAAATCTCCTTTTAAATCTTTATAAATATGAGCCTCATATAAATATTGCAGCTATTATTTCAAGATAGAATATTAAGTTTGACTTTAATTATGCTAGTAAATTGAGGATTTTATGGTTTATAGGTTAATTAATGACAAAAAATTTAGATAAAATAGGTTTAAGCTCAATTGTCGATAATTATGATCTGTTTTATATTGATTTATGGGGGGTAATACACAACGGTATTAAACTTAATGAGAAAGCAGTTCAAGTTTTGAATGAGTTATCAATAAAGAAAAAAAAATTTGTATTATTAACTAACGCTCCTAGACCAAATTTACCAGTAAAGTTATTTCTTGAAAAGATGGGTTTAAATCAAGAATTTCAACAAAATATTTTTACCTCAGGGCAAGCTGCACTTAAGTATTTAAACCTAAATCACAAACAAGATAAATTTTTTCATGTTGGTCCTCCCAAAGATAATGATCTATTTAAAGATTTTTTAAGTTATAAAACTAACCAAATATCTAATTCAGATTATTTGTTGTGTACTGGTTTATTTCAAAATCATGAGGATAATCTTTTGTATTATAAAGAACTCTTTGAAAACAATTTAGAAAAAAAAATGATTTGTACAAATCCCGATTTAGTTGTTGATAAAGGAAATAAGCGAGAACTTTGTGCTGGATCAGTTGCAATGGTTTTTGAAAAAATGGGAGGAAAAGTAATATACTTTGGAAAACCATATCCAGAGGTTTATAATCAATCAATTGATAATAAAAATAAAAACGTATTAGCAATTGGTGATAATTTAAATACAGATATAAAAGGAGCAAATCTTTTAAATTTCGATTCTTTATTGATTAGTAACGGAATACATAAAAACGAAATAAAAAATAAAGGTATCCAAGATGTTTCAAAAGAGTATGAAGCGATAGTTAATTTTATCCAATCAGATTTAAAATGGTAAAACATTATACAAATTTTAATATTAAAAAATTACACAGAGGATCAATTATTTTAATAGGTAATTTTGATGGTTTACATTTGGGGCATCAAAAATTATTTCAATTAGCACAGTCATATAAGAAAAAATATAATTTAAAGATTGGTGTTGTAAATTTTGATCCAATGCCAAAAATGTTTTTTAATAAAAAATTAAAACATTTTAGACTTTCTAATATTGATCAAAAAATTAAGTTACTTAGTAATTTAAAAGCAGATTTTGTTATTACGAAAAAGTTTGATAAAAAATTTTCAAAAATTAAAGCGTTAAACTTTATTTCTCAAATTTTAAATAAAAAATTAAGATCCAAATTTATTTTTGTTAGCAATAATTTTAGATTTGGAAATAAAAGAGAAGGAAATGTTAATTTACTAAAAAAATATGAACAATTGTTTAATTATAAAGTTGTTAAACCTGAGCCATTAATTAAAAACAAAAAGATCGTATCATCATCTTTAATAAGAAATCTTTTAGAAAAGGGTCTATTGGATAAAGCTAATAATCTTTTAAAAAGAAACTGGACGATACAAGGGGTGGTTAAAAAAGGAAGACAAGTAGGAAAAAAAATTGGTTTTCCAACTTGCAACATAGACATCAATGATTATGTTTTAGCTAAACCAGGAGTTTATGCCGTCAAGGTTTTGAGAAAAAATAACAACAAATATCTCAAAGGAATTGCTAATCTTGGTTACAGACCAACATTTAATCAGCAAAAAATATTATTAGAAGTTCATTTATTTAATTTTTCTGGAAATCTTTATAATAAACTTTTAACAGTAGAGTTTTTAAAGTTTATAAGAAAAGAAAAAAAATTTAATAATATTAACCAATTAAGAGATCAAATTAAAAAAGATTTAAATATTGCGAAAAAGACTAAATGACTAAAACACAAATAAATCTCCCAAAAACAGCTTTTTCAATGAAAGCCAATCTGCCTACTAGAGAACCAGAAATACTTGAATATTGGAAAAAAATAAATCTTTACGACGAATTAAGAAATGAGAGTAAAGGGAGAGAAAAATTTGTTTTACATGATGGTCCTCCTTATGCAAATGGAAATATTCATATGGGAACAGCTCTAAATAAAATTCTTAAAGATATAATTGTAAAATTTCATCAAATGGATGGAAAAGACTCTATTTACGTTCCTGGCTGGGATTGTCATGGCCTACCAATTGAATGGAAAATTGAGGAACAGTATAAAAAAAATAAAAAAAACAAAAACGAAGTTCCAATCGTTGAGTTTAGAAAAGAATGTAGAACATTCGCTGAGAAGTGGATTGAAGTTCACAAAAGTCAATTCAAAAGATTAGGTGTTGTAGGGGATTGGGAAAATTATTACTCAACAATGAGTTTTAATGCAGAAGCCCAGATAGTTAGGGAGCTTGGTAAATTTCTAAAAGAAGGTAGTTTATACAAAGGTTTTAAACCAGTTTTATGGTCAACAGTTGAGAAGACCGCACTTGCAGATGCCGAGGTCGAATATCAAGATCATAAATCAGATACAATTTATACCTCGTTTAAAGTTAAATCTTCTAATTTTAAAGATTTAGTTGGAAGTGAAATAGTTATTTGGACAACAACTCCATGGACAATACCAGCCAATAAAGCTTTGGCATATAATGAATCTCTTGATTATGTCATATTAGAAATAAGTGATGAAAATGATTTTAAAAATAGAAAAATTGTTATCGCAGATGCTTTGCTAGAATCTGTAGTTAAAGAATGTGAATTAAAAAATTATAAAAAAATCCATAAATTTAAAGGCGAAAAATTTAACAACACTATTTGTAGCCATCCATTTTTAAATCTTGGTTATGATCATGATATCCCGATGCTTGAGGCCAGATTTGTAACAACTGAGCAAGGAACTGGAATTGTTCACTGTGCACCAAGTCATGGACCTGATGATTTTAATCTGTGTTTGAATAACGACATTAAAGCTATTGAGACAGTTGATGGGGATGGAAAGTATACAAAAAATGTTAAATTGTTTGAGGGTATTCATATTTTTAAAGCAAATCCTATAGTTATTGAAAAACTTAAAGAGCAAAAAAATTTATTGTTTAATGGTGAATTAGTTCACTCATACCCACATTCATGGAGGTCTAAAGCTCCACTTGTCCATAGAGCCACACCGCAATGGTTTATTTCAATGGAAAGCCATAAATTAAGAGATAAAGCATTAAAGGCTATTGATGATACTGCTTTTTATCCAAGTAAAGGTAAAGAAAGATTAAAGTCAATGATTGAAACAAGACCAGATTGGTGTGTTTCAAGACAAAGAGTTTGGGGTGTACCTCTACCAATTTTTGTTAACAGAAAAACAAAAGAAATTTTGGTTGACGATGAAGTTTTAGAAAAAATTGCATCAATTTATGAAAAAGAAGGCTCGGATTGTTGGTTTTCAGATGATCCTCAAAGATTTTTAGGCAACAAATACAAAGCTGAAGATTATGAAAAATTGAGTGATATTGTCGAAGTTTGGTTTGATAGTGGTTCAACTCATTCATTTGTTTTAGAAAAAAGAGATGATTTAAAATGGCCAGCATCAATGTATTTAGAAGGATCAGATCAACATAGAGGCTGGTTTCACTCATCATTGTTAGAATCTTGTGGAACTAGAGGTAGAGCCCCATTTGAATCAATTTTATCACATGGTTTTGTTGTAGATGGCAAAGGTTTAAAAATGTCAAAATCATTAGGTAACGTAATTGCACCTGATGATATTTTAAAAAAGTATGGAGCTGACATCTTAAGAATTTGGGTAGCGTCATCAAACTATGCAGAGGATTTAAGAATAGATTATTCTATTTTAGATCAACACGCAGAGTCTTATAGAAAAATAAGAAATACTTTTAGATATTTACTTGGGAATATAAATGATAATTTTGAAAAAATTAACCTTGATGAACTTGATGTAGAAGAGCTACCTGAGTTAGAGCAATTAATGTTGCATAAAATTTATATTTTAAACAATAATTTTAAACGATATTTTAACAATTATGATTTTCACAATTTATATAAAGAATTATTAAATTTTTGTACTGTTGATTTGTCCGCTTTTTACTTTGATATAAGAAAAGATAATCTTTATTGCGATCCTAAAGATTCAAAAAAAAGAAAATCAACCATTACACTTCTTAATATAATTTTAAATGCATTATTAAAATGGTTTGCTCCCATCTTATCATTCACAACTGAAGAAATTTTTAAATTATTATTTAAGGATCAAAAAAGTATTCATCTTGAAAAATTTATAGAATTTCCTGATAAGTTTCTAAATAAAAAACTTAATGAGAAATGGAGTGAATTAATTAAAATTAGAGATATTTGTAACATAAGTATTGAGGAAAAAAGGGCTAGTAAAGAAATTGGATCAAGTTTAGAGGCTGATTTAAAAATACAATTAAATCAAAAATTAAAAAATCTTACAGAGCATACTGATTTTTCTGAACTTTGTATTACCTCAAAAGCTGAAGTTGTTTACAAAAAAGAAGATATTGATACAACAGTAGTCACTTCTAAAGCAAAAGGATCTAAGTGTCCAGTCTGTTGGAAGATCAAAGAAACAGCCTGCGACAGAGTTAACTGTGCTGTGAATTAGAAATGATTATAAAAAATTTAGGAAAAATTTTTTTAATTAATTCATGTTTCGTTCTACTAATTTTTTTTCTTGATAGAATTTCTAAAATTTATGTAATTTATCAAGATAAAAAAATTCTTGGATCTGACATATTTTCTTCGAAATATTTAAATATTACTTTGATATGGAATGAAGGAATTGCGTTTGGTTTGTTTTCATTAGCAGATAAAACATTTTATAATTTTTTAACTATCTTCATTTTAATAATCATCCTAATTATTATTTTTATGTTAAATAAAAGTGAAGGTTTGAAAAAGTACTCTCTTTTAATGATTTTAGGTGGCGCATTAGGAAATCTTTATGATAGAGTTTTTAATAAAGCAGTCCCAGATTTTATAGATTTTCACGTAGAAGAATTTCATTGGTTTATATTTAATGTTGCTGATATATTTATTTCTATTGGCGTAATATTTATGATATTTTTAGAATTTACAAATAATAAAAAAAAATATGAAAATATTTAAAAATTTTATCATTATTAATTTTTTATTATTACTATTATCTTGCTCGGTTGTTAAAGAAGGTTTTCAAAATCCAAAGAAAAAAAGTAGTGATGAATTTCTTGTGGAAAAAAAATCACCATTAGTTATGCCACCAGAGTTTGATAAATTGCCTATTCCTGAAAATAACGAGCTAGATAGCAATTCTGATCAAAAAACAATTAAGGATTTACTTAACCAAAGTGAGGACAAAACCAGTGTTTTAAATAATGGTACTAATGAAAGCTTAGAAAAAACGTTATTAGAAAAAATTAAGAAAAATTAATGTTCACATCAGGAATTAATTTTATAAATTTTAAGCAACAAAAAAAAAATAAGAAAATTAAACAATTACTAAATAAAACACTTAAAAATAGAAATGAAGTAATTCAATCTTTAGATAAAAATTATAAAAATAGTTATAACATCATTAAACTTCGAAAATTTAAAACTTCGAAAAATTTTAAAATAATTGGAATGGGAGGATCTACGCTTGGAGCCCAAGCAATTTATGACTTTTTAAAACCTAAAATAAAAAAAAAATTTGAATTTATAGATAATTTGCAATCAATTAAAAAAAAAAAAGAACATAAAAATAATACAAACCTTATCATTTCAAAATCGGGTAACACAATTGAAACAATCGCAAACTCAAATATCTTGATTAGGAAAAAAGATAAAAATATTTTTATAACAGAAAATAAAAATAATTATTTATACTTATTAGCTCAAAAGTTGAAATCAGAAATTATACATCATAATAATTATATAGGTGGAAGATTTTCTGTTTTATCTGAAGTTGGCATGTTACCTGCTGAGTTTATGGGGCTTAAAACAAATAATTTTAAACAATTAAATAATTTAATTAAAAATAAAAATTACTTAAATTGCTTAATATCAAATGTAAGCTCAATAATAAAATTTATAAAAAATAAAAAATATAATTCAATCATTATCAATTATGATGAAAATTCTGAAACTATATTTAAATGGTATCAACAATTAGTTGCAGAAAGCTTGGGAAAAAAAAATCAGGGTATTCTTCCAATAATATCAAATATGCCAAAAGATAATCATAGTGTTATGCAACTTTATTTGGATGGTTTTAAAAACAATTTTTTTACTTTTTTTTATGTTCATGAAAAAAATTCTTATAAAATAAATAATAATCTTGTTCTTAATTCGCAAAAATTTTTAAAAAATAAAAATTTTTCTCAAATAATTTATTCTCAAAAAAAAGCTACAGAAAATGTTTTTAGAAGAAAAAAAATACCTTTTAGAAGTTTTGAAATTAAAAAAAGAGATGAAAAAACTTTAGGTGAGTTATTTTGTTTTTTTGTATTAGAGACAATTTTAATTGGAAAATATTTGAAACTAAATCCTTATGACCAGCCTGCTGTTGAACTAATTAAAAAAGAAACAAAAAAAATTTTGACTTAATAAATTAAAAAAATTATTTTAGATAATCCATACTTTTTCTCCTCAACAATTTCAAACCCCTCTGGAAAAATATCTTTTTCATTTTTATGCCTGTGCAATATTATTATTCCATTTTTTTTTAATATTCTTGTTTTTTTAATATTTTCAAAAATAGTATTAAGATTTTTATCTTTATATGGCGGATCCATAAAAATAATATCTATTTGGTTTTGAAGAGTTAAAAATATATTTTCTTCATAAATATTTTTTTTTAGTATTTCATAATTTTTAACTGTTTTTAAACTTTCTAGGTTTTTTTTTAATATTGGTAAAGCTCCCTCGTAGTTTTCTACAAAAATTACCTCCTTTACACCTCTTGATAAACATTCTAATCCAAATGAGCCAACACCTGAAAATAGGTCTAAAATAAAAGAGTTATTTAGATTAATTTGAAATTTATTTGAATGATTAATTATATTGAAAATCGACTCTTTTACTAAATCTTTTAAAGGTCGAGTTTTAAAATTAATTGGCTCTAAAATTTTTTTACCTCTAAAAGTTCCTGATATTATTCTCATTTATCAATAACTTTATAACCAATATCTTTTCTGTAAAAACCATCTTTCCAATTTAATTTGTTTAAATTTGAAAAAATCTTTTCCCTTGCGGTTTTAAAATTTTTAGAAAGGCTTACAAAATTTAATACTCGACCACCAACAGCATATATTTTATTGTTTTTTTTTAAAGTACCAGCATGAAATAAATAGTCTTCATTTCCTAAATTAACTTTATTTAAATTATAAATTTCTATATTTTTTTTGAATGCTTCAGGATAGCCATTTGAGCACACAACAACACATAAACTTTTTTTGTCTGACCATTCAATATTAATTTCGTTCAATTTTTCTTCACAACATGATAAAAAAATATCAATTAAATCTGTTTTTATTTTTGGAAGTATAGTTTGACATTCTGGATCACCCATTCTTACATTATATTCAATTAGGTAAGGTTCATTTTTGACGATCATAAGTCCAGTATATAAAAAACCTTTGTAATTAGTCCCAAGCTCAGACAGTCCCTTGAGGGTTGGATTAATAATTTTATTTATAATTTTTTCTTCTAAATCTTTATTTATTAATCTTGATGGAGAGTACGCTCCCATACCTCCAGTATTTTTTCCTTTGTCACCCTCTAAAACTCTTTTATGGTCTTGAGCTGTTTGAAAACTTTTAAAAATCTTTCCATCATGTACAGTGAAAAAACTCATTTCCTCTCCGTCTAAAAATTCCTCTACGAGTATGTTTTTTGCTTTTCCAAATTTACCATTAAATATTTCTTCGATAGCTAAATTCCCCTCACTTGTATTATTGCAAATATACACCCCTTTTCCAGATGCAAGATTGTCTGCCTTAATTACAATTGGAAATTTTGATTTAACTAAAAAGTTTTTGGCTTCGTTTTTATTTTCAAAAATTCCAAATTTTGCTGTGGGTATATTAAATTTCTCACATATTTTTTTAGTAAATATTTTTGAACCTTCAAGTTGAGCAGCTATTTTACTTGGACCAAAAACCTTGATTTTATATTTTTCTAAATAATCAACCAAACCTTCAACCAAAGGTTTTTCTGGACCAATAATAATTAAATCAATCTCATTATTTAAAATAAAGTTTTTTAATAATTCAAAATTTTCTAGATTTATCTCTATATTTTTTGCAATATTTTCTGTTCCAGCATTACCAGGAAAACAAAAAATTCTATCTATTTTTTTTGAGTTTATTAGACTTTTACAGATTGCATGCTCTCTTCCACCGCTTCCTATTATGCCAACTTTCATATAGAACTATATAAACTAAAAATGATAAAAAAATTAGCAAAATTAAAATATTTACCTAATAATTTTCAAATTATTGAACCAGGAGACTATGTTGTGTGTGCAGTTTCAGGTAAAGAAATAAGTTTAGATAAACTTTCTTACTGGAGTGTAGAATTACAAGAACCTTATTATTCTTACCGAGAAGCATTTAAAAGAAGAGAGGAGATTATTGAAAATTAATTTATTTCCAACGGTTGTGAGACCATATCCATTGTTCTGGTCTTTTCATTATCATTTTTTCAAGAACTTGGTTTAATTCATCAGTTATGTCTTGAATTGTCGATTTTTCCTCAAAAATTATTGGCTCTTTGATACATATTTTAAATTTAATATTTTCAACTCTTTCGATATAAACTGGCACTGCTGAAATCTTAAATTTTTTAATTAATTGAGCTGGAATAGTTGTTGTTAAGGCCTTTTGGTTAAAAAAATTTGACAAAAAACCTTCTGATACTCTTTGATCTATCATTATGGCAGATGAAAAATTTTCTTTTTTTAATTGAGTTAATCTTTTTAAGCCACCAATTCCTTTTTTGATTTGATTTCTACAAATATATTTTTTTCTTATTCTTTCCATAATTAAATTTAAAAAAATATTATTTAAAGGTCTATAAACTGCACATAACTTAACACCTGACTTTTCTATTAACATCGCCATTAACTCAAAATTACTTAAATGGCCTGAAAAAAATATAACTTGTTTATTTTTATTTTTTATATCATCTAAGATTTCTTGACCCTCAATTTCTATATTTGCTTTAAGTTTTCCAGTTCTGAAATCTTTAATAAACATATATTCTGCAAAAATTCTTCCATAATTATTCCACATCAGTTTAATAATTTTATCTAAATTTTCCTGATCAATATCAGGCATAGCTTTTTTTATATTTTCTTGAATTAATTTCTTTGATCTGAA
>CACGHF010000018.1 GCA_902572775.1 uncultured Pelagibacteraceae bacterium | reverse complement strand
TGGTATGGAAAGAAGTGCATTACATAGGAAATTAAAAGGTTTGGGCATTAAAGAATTTAACTAGATGAATATAATCATTTGTGGAGCTGGAAGAGTAGGGTTTACTATAGCTAAACAGCTAAGTGATCAAGGTCACTCTATAACGGTTATAGACCCATCCAGTGAAGACATTCAAAAGATTGATGATGCTTTAGACGTTAAAGCTATAGTGGGAAAAGGAACTTACCCTTCTATACTGGAAAAAGCTAACGCAGCAGAGACTGACATGATTATAGCAGTTACGAGAAATGATGAAATTAATATGCTTATTTGTCAAATAGCATTTTCAATTTTTAAAATTCCAAAAAAAATAGCAAGAATAAGATCTCAAGATTATCTAAACCCAAAATTTACAAGAGTTTATAATAAAGAAAATTTACCTATCGATGTAATTATCTCGCCTGAAATTGAAATTGCAAAATCAATTCAAAGAAAACTTGAGGCACCAGGTGCATTAGACAGTGTTCCTTTTGCTAATAATAAAATTAGATTGTTAGAAATATTGATTAACGATAACTGTAAATTAAGCAATATTAAGCTTAATGATTTAACTACAAAACACCCTAATTTAGAAGCTAATATAATTGGAATTATAAGAGATGAGAAATTTTTAATTCCTAAGAAAAATGATGATGTAAGAAAAAATGATAAAATTTACGTAATAATAAATTCTTCTCAAATGTCAGAAACCCTAGAAGCTTTTGGTCATTATGAAAAAATATCTAAAAATATTTTAATTGTAGGTGGCGGCAACATAGGTTTCAACTTAGCAAAAAATATTGAAGAAACTTTGGATGCAGCAAGAGTAAAAATTATAGAAAAAAACAAAGAAAGAGCTGAATTTCTTGCTAGTGAATTAAACAATACTATTGTTATTAACGGAGATGCTTTAGATGAAGAAGTTCTTGCTGAAGCTAATTTACAAGAAGCCGAAACAGTTCTTGCTTTAACAAATGATGATGAAGATAATTTAATGGTAAGTGTGCTGGTTGAAAAATTTGCAAAAGATGAAAAAGATGTGGATGACAAAAGAACAATGGCTTTAATTAACAAGCCAAATTATTCTTTGTTACAAAGTTCATTAAAAATTGATGATCTTATAGATCCTCGAATGAATACTGTCTCAAGTATTTTAAAACATATTCATAAAGGTACAATTGAAACTGCTTATACAATTATGAATGGTGAATATGAGGTAATTGAAGCGGAAATAATAGAAACGTCAGAACTTATTAATAAAGAATTAAAAAATTCTAACCTACCTGAAGAAATAAGATTAGGTGCAGTATTAAGAGAAAATAAAGTTATTATACCTCGATCAAGTTTTGTTTTTCAAAAAGAGGATAAAGTTGTTTTTTTAGCTAAGAAAGACTCAATTTCTGTAGTAGAAAATATATTTAGAATTAGTTCTATTTAATTAAATGTCATTTTTTAGAGTAAAATACTTAAGTTTTTTTTTTATAGTAATTTCTTTTTTTTCTTTTTTTAATATTATTTATTCATATTACTTTAATTTATATTTAAATCTAAATACATATTATTTTAGCTTAATTATTTCTGCAGTGATTGGAATAATTTTTTACAAAATTAAAACTGATTCCAAAAAACCTTCAGTATTTGAAAAAATAATAACCGTCTTGTTAGGATATTTTTTAATGCCTTTGATTTTATCGATACCTTTTTATTTAAGTATTTATAATTTATCTTTTTTAAATTCTTTATTCGAGGCTGTCTCTGGATTTACTTCAACAGGTTTTACCGTTTTTGAAAATATAAAACATATCGATCAAGGCTTAATTTTATGGAGATCATCAATACAATGGATAGGTGGTTTATATTTTTTATATTCTATTATTTTTTTAATTGATATTTATGATGAAAGTTTAAAAAAATCTTTAACTAATTTTTTATCTTTTAATTCTGACGAGATTTTAAAACAATCAATTAAAATTTTTTTATTATACTCAGGATTAACTATATCAATTTTTATTATTCTAAACATTCTTGGAATTAGATCATTTAACTCGCTTAATTTAGCAATGACGATAATTTCCTCAGGGGGGTTTCTACCTGTGAATGAACTTTCGTCAATTTTAATAAATGACTTTCAAATAATTGTATTTTCTTTTTTAATGTTAATTTCTTTTTTTAGTATTTTTTTTACATTCAATTTAATTTTTTTAAGAAATAAAAATTTAAATTTCTTTTATGAAGATATACATTTATTTTTATATTTTATTGTAGTTGCAAGTATTTTTTTTGTTTTTTTTAGTTATGATGCTAATTTCACATTCAGCTTTTTATCTTTAGTAAGTAGTATTTCAAATATAGGAATTTCACTTGATGTTGATCAAACTAATTTACATTTCATATATATATTACTTGTAATTATTGGTGGTTCTTTTTTTTCTACAAGTTCGGGTTTAAGGTTTCTAAAAATATATTCTTTAACTAAATATTCTATTAATCAAATTCTTTCTTTTAGCAGGCCAAAAAATGTATTTATGAATAAATTAATTTTTTCTAAAATTAATTTTGACACAAAAGACATAAATAAATATTTTTTAACAATATTAATTTTTGTTATTTCTCTTTTTTCTTTAACCATCCTATTGTCTTTGTCTAATATTGATTTTGAATATTCATTCAAATTAGCTGTATTGACATTGATGAACACAGTTAATTCATCGGCTTATGGTATATCAGACTTTGATTTTCAAAATTTGCACTTTTTAACCAAATATTTTCTAATATTTTTTATGATTATCGGAAGAGTTGAGCTTCTATCTTTATTATTAATAGCTAAAAAATTTCTTTTTAAAAATTAATTTAGTATTATATATATCATTAAATTCTGCGCCCTTAGCTCAGCTGGATAGAGCATCGGTTTTCTAAACCGAGGGTCGGAGGTTCGAATCCTCCAGGGCGCGCCATTTTTTACTTTTTACCTATTAATTATTTAAAATTAGGCTTGACGTAAGTCTTATAGAATTCAAATTTATTGTTAATTTTCCTTGAACAGTATTTTCTTACATGTTTAAATTATGAATATTCAAAAGTAATTTTGAATTATTTGTTAACAAATAAAAATAACATAAAGGAAGAATAATGTTTAAATACTTAAAACAATTAACTTCTTTAGTTGCTATGGTTGCAGTGTTGTTTACTTTTACAACAGAAACTATGGCTGCTAAAAAATCTAAAACACTTAAAAACACTCAAAAGAAGGGTTTTGTAAGATGTGGAGTATCTCAAGGTCTTCCAGGATTTTCTAATGCTGATGCTGCAGGAAATTGGACTGGTATCGACGTTGATGTATGTAGAGCGGTAGCTGCTGCAGTACTAGGTGACGCAAACAAAGTTAAGTTTACACCATTAAGTGCTAAAGAAAGATTTACAGCTTTAACTTCTGGTGAGATTGATATCTTATCAAGAAACACAACTTGGACTCTTTCTAGAGATGCTGATATCGGACTTACTTTCGTTGGAGTAAACTTCTACGATGGTCAAGGTTTCATGGTTAGAAAAAGTTCTGGTATTACTTCAACAAGCCAATTCAAAGATGGTATCTCAGCTTGTACAAACATTGGTACAACAACTGAGTTAAACATGAGAGACTTCTTTAACTCTAAAGGAATTTCTTATGAGCCAGTTGCTTTCGAAAAAGCTGATGAAGTCGTAGCTGCTTATGATGCTGGTAGATGTGATACTTACACTACTGATAAATCTGGTCTTGCTGCACAAAGAACTAAAATGTCTAACCCAGATGATCACATTGTATTACCTGAAACTGTTTCTAAAGAGCCTTTAGGACCAGTTGTAAGACAGGGTGACTCTGTTTGGGAAGATATCGTTAGATGGTCTTTAAATGCTATGATCGAAGCAGAAGAGTACGGAATTACTTCTGCTAATGCAGACTCAATGAAAACTTCAGACAACCCAGCTGTAAAAAGATTAGTTGGTGCTGAAGGTGAATTAGGTGCTGCTTTTGGTCTAGACAATGAGTGGAGCTTAAGAATTATTAAGCAAGTTGGTAACTATGGTGAAAGCTACAAAAGAAATATAGCTGATACTGGAATTTTACCTGACAGAGGTCCAAATGAATTATGGACTAAAGGTGGAATTCTTTATGTGCCACCTGCAAGATAATTGCATATTTAACTAATTAAAAAGGGCTAGATTTTTCTAGCCCTTTTTTTTATAAGCTTTCAAATGGACCTAAAATTACAAAAAATCATTCCCCAATTAATTACCGTTTTAGTTGTAGTATTGGTTTTCGGATTTTTTACATACAACGCTCAAATCAATATGGAGAACAGAGGTATTGATTTTGGTTATGGGTTCCTTTCTCAAGAATCTTCTTTTGATGTTCAGTTTTCTCTAATTGAATATGATGGGTCACATTCATATTTTAGAGCTTATTTAGTTGGTTTACTTAATACTATTTTAGTTTCTGTAATTGGAATTATTATTGCAACAATTTTAGGTGTTATCGTTGGTGTTGCAAGACTTTCTCCAAATTATTTAATAAATCAATTTGCTGCTTTTTATGTAGAATTTTTTAGGAATATACCGCTACTTTTACAAATATTTTTTTGGTATTTTGCTGCTTTAAGAGCTCTACCATTGCCTCAGGATGCGGATGCAATGTTAGGTGTTTTTTTCTTAACGATTAAAGGTTTGTATGTTCCAGCATTTATTTGGGAAAATCTTAATGTATTTTTATATTCAATAATTGCAGCAATAATTTCAATAATTGTAATTAGAATTCATGCAAGAAAAGTTCAAGAAACACAAGGTAAACAGTTACCAGTTTTTTGGATATCAGTAGGTTTAATTTTTATATTACCTTTACTAAGCTTTTTAATTGGAGGTGTCAGTTTATCTTTTGAAATTCCTAAATTAAAGCAATTAGCCACAACATCATTCAAATATGAAGGTGGTATAAGCTTACCCCCTGAATTAATAGCTTTAACATTATCGCTGGCATTATATACAGCAACGTTTATTGCAGAGTGTGTAAGAGCTGGAATTCAAGGTGTAGGTAAAGGTCAAAAAGAAGCAGCAGCATCAATTGGATTAAATCCTAACCAAGTTTTAAAATTAGTTGTTATGCCACAAGCTTTAAGAATTATTATTCCACCAACAACTAATCAATATTTAAATTTAACAAAAAATTCTTCTCTAGCAGCTGCTATTGCCTATCCTGATCTGGTATTAGTTTTTGCTGGTACAGCGCTTATGCAAACTGGTAAAGCTATTGAAATAGTTTCTATAACGATGCTTACTTATCTAAGCTTAAGTATTTCAATTTCAATTCTTATGAATTGGTACAATAAAAAAATTGCTATTAAGGAAAAATAAATGTCAAAAATTAATTTTTTAAAACCAGATAAAGATAATTTGACTACCTTTTTATACATGGGTTCATTTTTATTTGTTATTAGTGTTATTGATGTTTTTCTTAATTCATTCTTTAGTTTAAACATCACTGGATTTTTACCTGCATCATTAAGCTTTATAATCCCGATTATAATAGGTTTTATAGGACTGTATTTTATTAGAATTGAACACAGCGGTTATAAATTTCTAGATCAAGTAAATAAAAATATCAATACAAGTAATTTTAATGCAATTCTATCCCTATTAATTATTTTTATAATTATTAAATCAATACCACCAATTTTAAGTTGGTTTGTGGTTGATGCAAGTTTTGCTGGTGATAGTAAAGATGTTTGCTCAGGTACTGGTGCTTGTTGGACTTACATTAAAGTCTGGTTTAGAAGATTTATGTATGGAATGTATCCAAATGCTGAGCAGTGGAGAATAAATTTATCCTTTGTTGCCTTGGCTCTTTTAGGTTCTGTAGGATATTTTGCTACAGAAAAATTTAAAAAATATTTAACTTTATATTACGTTGTAATTTATCCATTTATAGCGTTTCTATTTATTTTCTTTTTTATATCAGGTGGTCCTATATTTTTTGACTTTTCTTATGGTATTATTGCAGCAGTTATTTCAATAATTGTTGGTTTTTTTATCCCAGGTAGATTTAAATTTTATTATTTTATATTTGTACCAATCACTCTTTATATTGCTTTAAAATATTTCATTTTTTACGAGGAATTAATTGAGTTAGGTAAACTCGATGGATTAAATTGGGTTGAAACTGGAGCTTGGGGTGGATTGTCACTTACATTTATAATTTCATTTTTCTGTTTAATTTTCTGTTTTCCTATTGGAATGGCATTCGCACTGGGTAGAAGATCTGATTTTCCATTAATAAGATATATATCAATTGGATTTATTGAATTTTGGAGAGGTGTTCCGTTAATTACAGTATTGTTCATGTCAGCCGTAATGTTTCCAATGTTTTTACCTGCAGATTTTTTTATAGATAAATTGGTGAGATGTATAATAGCTATTTCTTTATTTGAAGCAGCTTATGTTGCTGAAGTTATTAGAGGAGGTTTACAAGCATTGCCACGTGGTCAATATGAAGCTGCAAAATCATTAGGTATGGGTTATTGGAGAATGCATATATTTGTAATCCTTCCTCAAGCTTTAAAATTAGTAATTCCAGGTATTGCTAATACTTTTTTAGCCCTAGTTAAAGATACTCCTCTAATATTTGTGGTTGGCTTATTGGAAATAGTAGGAATGTTAAATTTAGCCAAAACTAATCCAGAGTGGTTAGGTTTTGCTATGGAAGGCTATGTTTTTGCTGCAATAATTTTCTGGATTATTTGTTATGCAATGAGTAAGTATAGCTATAATCTAGAACAGAAATATAAAACAGAGCGATAAATTATGTCTGACAGTATTATTCAAATAAAAAATGTAAATAAATGGTTTGGTGATTTTCAAGTTTTAAAGGATATTAATCTTGAGGTTAAACCAAAAGAAAAAATCGTTGTTTGTGGTCCATCAGGATCGGGTAAATCTACATTAATTAGATGTATCAATAGATTAGAAGAACATCAGCAAGGTGATATTATTGTTGATGGAAACACTTTAACGGAAGATACAAAAAATATTGAACAAATTAGAGCAGAAGTTGGAATGGTATTTCAACAGTTTAATTTATTTCCTCATTTATCAATTGTAGATAATTGTACACTTGCACCAATTTGGGTAAAAAAAATGCCAAAAAAAGAAGCTGAAGAATTAGCTTTAAAACATTTAGAAAGAGTTCAAATTCTTGATCAAGCACAAAAATTTCCAGGTCAATTATCAGGAGGTCAACAACAAAGGGTGGCTATTGCTAGAGCTCTTTGTATGGAACCTAAAATAATGTTATTTGATGAGCCTACATCAGCTCTAGATCCAGAAATGATTAAAGAAGTTTTAGACGTAATGGTTGATTTAGCAAACCAAGGTATGACAATGATAGTTGTTACCCATGAGATGGGATTTGCTAAAGAAGTAGCTGATGAGGTTATTTTTATGGATGAGGGAATGATTGTTGAAAGAGCTGAGACTAAAGAGTTTTTTGCTAACCCTAAGAGCGATAGAACAAAGCTCTTTTTAAGTCAGATACTATAAAAAATATATAAATTTAAAGCAATAAATTTAGATTAAAGCAATCGAAATATGTTTATTTTGCATTCAACTAATGCTTGACAGTATTTTGATTATTCCAAGTTTCTTCCAAAAAAAAATAAATTTTTCTATTGCAGTAACTTTAATAAATAGGTTGAATGGTCTATATAAATTTAATTAAGAGGGGTCTTAATGGAAGATAATTTCAATAAACACTTAGGCAACAAGCTTAAGCTAAGAAGATTAGCTTTAGGTTTAACACAAACTAAAGTAGCAAAAGCAATTAATGTAACATTTCAACAAATTCAAAAATACGAAAAAGGAACTAACGGTGTAAGTTCGATAAGATTACTTCAGCTTGCAAATTATTTAAAAGTACCGATTAATTATTTCTTTGAAGATTTTTCAGAATATTTAGTGAATTTAGAAAAATCACAAGAAGGTCACATGAATGTTAATTATAATTTTTTAGTAAAATTATATTCAGAACTTAATGCTGATCAAAAATTAAAATTTAATAAATCTTTACAAATTTCAGGAACTGGAATTTCAAAAGCTGTTTAAGTATAAGTTTCTAGGCCCTAATATACTTAATTATCTTAATGTTGAGATTAAATTTTAAAGAATCTGCTGTTTTAAATATACTCATTTTATTAACAATAATATTTTTTTTTTTTAAAATATTTATTTTTTATGAACATTATCCATTATTAGATGAAGTTATTGTATTAGATAGATATTTAGAATGGAAAAATTTTTTAAGAAAAGATCACATCGGAAATCACACAATAAATTCATTTATCGGAGTTATATTAAAGTCTATTTTTGGATATAATTTTGAGTTATTAAGATTTTCAAGCTTTGTTTGTTTCCTATTTATCCTTATTTTATTCCGAATGATGTATGATCGTTTATATTTATATTTAATTTTTATTTCTTTAATTATTTTTTCAAACTACTTGTTTAATTATATGTATATATTTAGAGGTTATTATGTACATGCTATTCTTTGTGCTTTATCATTTTTTTTTATAAGAAAATACTTTCAATTCGAAAATAAAGAAAAATATTTAAATATCATTTTATTTTTAATTTTTTTTGCAATTAGCACATAGTCTATTGACCATATATATTGCAATTCCAATTTTATTAATGATGTTTTTTCATCATTTTAGAAAAAAAGAGATATCAAAGTATTTTTTGAACTATTTATTTATTTTAATAATTCCAACGATATCAGCATATATGGTTTATAGCTTTATTGAAGGGTTTGTATGGTTACATAATGCAAATTTAAATTTTAAATTTTTAACTGAAAATTTTTTTTCTATTTTTTTTGATTGTGTATTTGGAGGCCTGAAATTTATTTTTTTATCTGATTATACACCCAGTCAAGCAAATTCATTATCCGCAGTTATAAATCAGCTTTTTGATAAAGAACCAATTTTTATAATAGTTTATTTTTTGTCACTCTTTTTTGCGTTATTTAACATTTTAAAGTATAAAAAATTCTTATTTTTAGATGCATTAATTATCTGTATATTTGTTTTCTTCATTATTCTATTTAAACAACCTCCTTTAAGAGTTCATATCGGTCCAGTTATATTTTGTGCATTTTATATAATTAATCATATCAATATAAATTTTTATAAATATAATTTTGAAAATAAACTGTCCTATATTGCTAGTAGCATTATTATATGTTTAGTTCTAATTTCATCTGTCGAACCAAAAAAAGAGTGGCAACAATTAAAGGAACAAGTATTAAAAATAAATAAGTATAAGGATAATTGTAGTTTAGCTAATGAAAAATTAAATAGTAGTGATAAATGGATATTAATTAATTATTTTCCTGAAGCTTGCAAACACAGGTATGATGGAAATATTCAAGATAATTTTTTGTATTAATGGCTCCTCGGGCAGGACTCGAACCTGCGACCAATTGATTAACAGTCAACTGCTCTACCAACTGAGCTACCGAGGAATGTAAAAAGCCAACTTACTTTTTTTTAAAACTAAAACAAGATTTTTTTTGGAGGCAACGCCCGGAATCGAACCGGGATACAAGGATTTGCAATCCTCTGCGTAACCATTCCGCCACGTTGCCATCTTATTATTAGCTAATAGCTACAGATGCCTTTTTATATTAAATTTTTTCTATTAGTCTATTAAATAACGATCCAAATTGATTATTGTTAATTTAGATTATTAAATTATAAACTTTAACATCAATGAGTAGCGATAAATATATACATTCTGATGTAGAAAATAGAATTTATTCTTATTGGGAAAAAAACGGTCTTTTTAAACCTAAGGAAAATTCAAAAAAATTTTCAATTGTTATACCGCCGCCAAATGTAACAGGTAGTTTACATATGGGACATGCTCTTAACAATTCAATTCAAGATTTATTAGTTCGTTACCATAGGATGAATAATTTTGAAACTTTATGGCAACCGGGTACAGACCACGCTGGTATAGCTACTCAAGCTTTAGTAGAAAAAAAATTAACTTCTGAAAAAATTGATAAAAATGAAATTGGTAGAGAAAAATTCATTGAAAAAGTTTGGGAGTGGAAAGAGCAATATGGAGACATAATAATTAACCAATTAAAAAAACTTGGTTGCTCTTGTGATTGGTCAAGAAATGCTTTTACGATGGATGAGAATTTATCCAAATCAGTGATTAAGGTTTTTGTAGATCTTTACAACAAAGGGTTAATCTACAAAGATAAGAAATTAGTTAACTGGGATACAGTTTTAAAAACAGCTATTTCAGACCTAGAAGTAGATCAAAGAGAGGTAAATTCAAAAATTTATTACATCAGATATCCAATAGATGGAACTGAAGGATTTATTACAATTGCAACAACAAGACCCGAAACTATGCTTGGTGATACAGCTATAGCTGTAAATCCAAAAGATGAACGATTTAAATCCTTTGTTGGAAAATCAGTTACCATTCCAATTGTTGGAAGAAAAATAAAAATTATTGAGGATGACTATGCAGATCCTGAACAAGGAACAGGGGCATTAAAAATAACTCCTGCACATGATTTCAATGACTATGATGTCGGTCAAAGAAATAATCTTGAAATTATAAATATTTTTACTGAAGCTGGTAAAATAAATGAAAATGCTCCTGAGCATTTAGTGGGTCTTGATAGGTTTGAAGCTAGAAAAAGAATTTTAAAAGAACTTAAAGAAAAGGAATTTTTTGTAAAAGAAGAAAATATTAAAAACAAAGTTCCTTATGGAGATAGATCTAATTCAATAATCGAACCTTTCTTAACAGAACAATGGTTTGCTGATGCTGGTAAATTATCAGTTAAAGCTAAAGAAGTTGTAAATTCAAAGAAGACAAATTTCTTTCCTGAAAATTGGTCAAAAACTTATTTCCAGTGGATGAACAATATAGAGCCTTGGTGTATTTCAAGACAGCTTTGGTGGGGACATCAAATACCTGCTTGGTATGGTCCTGATGAAAAAATTTTTGTTGCTGAAAATGAAGATGATGCAAAACAACAAGCTAAAAAACATTATGGTAAAGATGTTGAATTAAATCGTGATCCAGATGTTTTAGATACTTGGTTCTCATCTGGCTTATGGCCTTTTGCAACACTTGGTTGGCCGGATGATAATAAATATGTCGATAAATTTTACCCAACGTCAGTATTAGTTACAGGTTTTGACATTATATTTTTCTGGGTAGCTAGAATGATTATGTTTGGTACTGAGTTTTTAAATAAAGAACCATTTAAAGATATTTACGTTCATGCATTAGTTAGAGATGAGAAGGGACAAAAGATGTCTAAGTCTAAAGGTAATGTAATTGATCCTTTAGATTTAATTGAAAAATATAGTGCAGATGCACTTAGATTTACTTTGTTATCTATGGCCTCACCAGGTACAGACGTTAAGCTTTCAGAGGATAGAGTTAAAGGTTATAGAAATTTTTTAAATAAATTGTGGAATGCAAATAATTTTTTAATCACTAATGAATGTGATTTTAAAGATATAGATAAAGTTCCTAGTTTGAATGTAAATATTAACAAATGGATTTATTCAGAACTAGTTGAAACTAAAAACAAAATAGAAAAAAACCTTGAAGATTATAGATTTGATGAGGCTGCTAAAAATGCCTATCAATTTGCATGGCATTCGTATTGTGATTGGTATTTAGAACTATCTAAAACAATACTTTTTTCAGAAGATGAAAAAGCTAAAACAGAGGTTAAAAAAGTTTCCTCTTTTGTGTTCAAACAAATTTTGATTTTACTGCACCCTTTTATTCCTTTTGTTACCGAAGAAATCTGGCTTAAGAACAAATTTGATAATGATGGTAGTGATTATTTAATGCTTAAAAATTGGCTATCTGGTGAAATAAATAGGGATAGTAGTACTGAACAGGTAGAAAATATAATTAATATTATTTCAGAAATTAGATCATTTAAAAATGAGCTAAATGTAAGTCCAGGCTCATTTATTGATGTATCAATAAGCAATATTAATAAAAATCAAAAAGACTTTATTAATACAAATGAAATTATTCTAAAAAAACTAGGAAGAATAAATAGTATATTGGATAAAGATTTAGATAAACCAGCTGCGACAATGGTTGTTTCTGGTGATTTGTTTAAGATTTATTTTGATAAAGATGTTGATTTAAAATTAATTAAAGAAAATTTAAGAAATAAACAAAGTAGATTAGAGCAAGAGATGAATAAACTATCTCAAAGATTAGAGAATAAAAGTTTTGTGGATCGAGCTCCAAAAGAGATTGTTGAACAAGAAAAAAATAATTATAATAATTTAAAGAATGATATTGAGAAAATATCAGTAACAATAAAGGGTATATAATGGCTAAATTTAACAAAAAGAAACTTCCAAGCAGACACACATCATTAGGAGCTGATAGAGCTCCACACAGATCGTTTTATTATGCTATGGGAGAAACTGAGAAAGATGTAGCAAAACCCTTTGTTGGTGTCGTTTCCACATGGAATGAGGCAGCTCCTTGTAACATAGCGCTAATGAGACAAGCTCAATCAGTTAAAAAAGGAGTTAGAGCAAATGGTGGAACCCCAAGAGAATTTTGTACCATTACTGTAACAGATGGTATTGCTATGGGTCATGAAGGAATGAAGTCTTCATTGATATCTAGAGAAGTAATCGCAGACTCAGCTGAACTGACAGTTAGAGGTCATTGTTATGATGCTTTAGTTGGTATTGCAGGATGTGACAAATCCTTACCAGGTTTAATGATGTCTATGGTTAGATTAAATGTGCCAAGTGTATTTATATACGGTGGATCAATTCTTCCAGGCAGATACAAAGGTAAGGATGTAACAGTAGTAGATGTATTTGAAGCAGTTGGAAAACATTCATCTGGTCAAATGTCTGCTGCAGAACTTAGAAAATTAGAATTAGTTGCTTGTCCAAGTGCAGGTGCTTGTGGAGGTCAATTTACTGCAAATACAATGGCATGCGTATCTGAAGCTATTGGATTAGCACTTCCTTATTCAGCTGGAACACCGGCTCCTTATGAAGAAAGAGATAAATACGCAAAAGCTAGTGGTAAAATGGTTATGAACCTTTTAAAAAAAGGGATTAAACCAAGAGATATTGTTACAAGAAAAGCTTTAGAAAATGCTGCAACGATTGTTGCTGCAACTGGTGGATCTACAAATGCAGGATTACATTTACCTGCTATTGCAAACGAAGCAGGAATTAAATTTGATTTAATGGATGTAGCTAAAATTTTTAAAAAAACTCCGTATCTTGCAGATTTAAAACCAGGTGGAAAGTATGTTGCAAAAGATATGTGGTTAGCAGGTGGTGTTCCAATGTTATTAAAAACTTTGTATGAAGGTGGATATATTCATGGTGATTGCATGACTGTTACTGGAAAAACAATGAAGGAAAATTTAAAAGGAATTAAATTTAATCCAAAACAAAAAGTAATGAGATCTTATAAAAATCCATTATCACCAACAGGAGGTGTTGTTGGGTTAAAAGGAAACTTAGCACCTGAAGGTGCAATTGTTAAAGTTGCAGGATTAAAGAAATTACAATTTACTGGAAAAGCTAGATGCTTTGATAATGAGGAAAGTGCAATGAAAGCTGTTCAAAGCAGAAAATATAATGATGGTGATGTAATTATAATTAGATACGAAGGACCCGTTGGAGGTCCAGGTATGAGAGAAATGTTATCGACAACAGGTGCAATCTACGGACAAGGAAAAGGGGAGAAAGTAGCCCTTATTACTGATGGTAGGTTCTCTGGAGCCACAAGAGGCTTTTGTGTCGGTCATGTGGGCCCTGAGGCCGCTCTAGGGGGTCCTATAGGCCTTTTACGTACTGGAGATATCATTGATATCGATGCTAAAAAGGGAACTATCAATGTAAGGCTTTCTAAAAAAGAATTAGCTACAAGAAAAAGAAAATGGAAGGCTAGAAAATCAGATTTTGGATCTGGTACTTTATGGAAATATGCACAAACAGTTGGACCTGCATATTTAGGAGCACCAACTCATCCAGGTAAGAAAAAAGAAGTTAAGGATTATTCAGAGATTTAATGAAAATTCGTCCAGTTATTTTATGTGGAGGTGCTGGAACTCGACTTTGGACAAATTCTAAAAATCATCAAGCAAAACAGTTTATTGATTTTGGTAATTGGACTTTACTTGGAAAAACACTTGAGAGAACAAAAGCATCAATATTTGATGCGCCAGTTATAAGTACAAATAAAAAATATCTTAAACAAATAAAACAACATCTTAAAAAATACAAAATAAATAAGTATAAAATTGTTCTAGAACCAGCAAAAAGAAATACTGCACCAGCTATATTAAGTACGGCTTTGATAAAAGACATTCCAAACAATCAACCATTAATGTTTTTTTCAGCAGACCATTTAATTGAAAAGATGAGTATTTTTAATACGGCAATAAATAAAAACAAAAAAAACTTAAGTGATCAAAATATATTTATATTTGGGATAAAACCAAACTCACCATCTAGCGAATATGGTTATTTTTTAACTAAAAAAATCAAAGGTAACATCAATAAAGTAAAAAGATTTATTGAAAAACCTAAAGAAGCTAAAGCAAAACAAATTATAAAGAATAAAGGTTATTGGAATTCAGGAATGTTTTATCTTAGAAAAGATTCTATTATTAATAACTTTAAAAAATATCAGCCCAAAACTTACAGAAATTGTGTAAATGCAGTTAATAAAGCAAAATACAAAGCTAATACATATTATCTAAACAAAGCTTCATTTATAAAAGCGACCGCCAAATCATTTGATTATGCAATTTTAGAAAAAACCAAACAAATTAACGCTATCAAATTAGATATTCCTTGGTCAGATCTTGGTAGTTGGAAAGAAATTTTGAAGATGTATGACAAAAATAAAAATAAATATATTAAGAAAAAAAACGTGTATTACCGTCCATGGGGTAGATATACAAATCTATTCGAGGGCAAAGAGTTTTTAATAAAAGAACTGTATGTAAAACCAAAAGGAATACTAAGTTTACAAAAACACCATCACCGAGCCGAACATTGGTTGGTGACCCAAGGAAATGCTAAAATAACTCTTAACAAAGATATAATTGTTAAAAAACCTGGTGAACATATATTCATTCCATTAGAAGCAATCCATAGAGTTCAAAACCCAGGAAAAAAACCTGTTAAAATTGTTGAAGCTCAAGTTGGCTCAATCTTGAAGGAAAGTGACATTGTTAGATATCAAGATGTATATGGTAGAGTGAAGTAATGGAGTTATTAACAATAATTTTATTAGTAATAATTGTTCTTCTTACTTATCTATTATTAAAAAAAGAAAAAGTATTAGGTATTAAAACTGAAACTAAAGATAATAATGATCAAATTAAAGTTATAGAAAATAAAGACTATAGAAAAAATATTTATGATTTATTAAATTATATTCCTGAAGGAATAATAATTTTAGATAAAGGTAAAAAAATTCTTTTTAGTAACAACTCTGCTAATAAATTATTTCAGATAAAATTAGATGAGAATATAAGCAGCTTTTTAAGAAACCCTGATCTTTTAAGTTCAATTGATAAATCATTTGAGGGTAACAATATTTCAGATCTTGAAATTGAAATTAGAAATCAAGCTGTTCAAAGATTAAATATAACAATTTACCTTGATCAGAATAATCTATTTTTTGATGAATTATGTTGTGTCTTATTCATAAGGGATTTAACTGAATTCCATAAATTCCAACAATTAAAATCTGATTTTGTTGCTAACGTATCACATGAGCTAAGAACACCTCTGCAATCCATTAAAATGGGACTTGAAACATTTGAAAATAATTCAGATTTAAAAAAGAATTCTGAGGTAAATAATTTACTTCCTGTAATGAGCTCTCAATCTGAGAGAATGGAAAATTTAATCAGAGATTTATTGTC
>CACGHF010000017.1 GCA_902572775.1 uncultured Pelagibacteraceae bacterium | reverse complement strand
TGAATATGAAAAATTGGAAAAAAAATAGTTGGAGAAAATATCCTGTAAAACATATTCCAGAATATCCAGACAAAAAAGAACTTGATAAAGTTTTGGATAAGATAGGAACATTTCCACCGTTAGTATTTGCTGGAGAAACGAGGCATCTTAAAAGTCAATTAGCAGATGTTGTAGATGGAAAAGCATTTTTACTTCAGGGTGGAGATTGTGCCGAGAGTTTTGCAGAATTTAATCCAGATAATATTAGAGATACGTTTAAACTAATGTTGCAAATGTCATTAGTTTTAACTTACTCAGCTTCATTACCAGTAGTAAAAGTTGGAAGAATAGCTGGTCAATTTTCAAAACCCAGAAGTGCACCTACCGAAATAAAAGATGGAGTAGAGCTTCCAAGTTATTTAGGTGACAATATTAATGGTATGGAATTTAATGAAAAAGCAAGAGTTCCAGATCCTAAAAGATTATTTAAAGCATACTCACAATCAGCTGCAACTTTAAACCTTATAAGAGCTTTCTGTCATGGAGGTTTTGCAGATCTTAAAAATGTTCATAATTGGAATTTAGGTTTTATTAAAAATTCACCTGAATTAAAAAGATTTAAAGAATTAGAAGATAATATTGCAAACGCATTAGCTTTCATGGATGCATGTGGAATTAATTCAGATTTTAACAGAAGATTAAAAACTGTTAACTTCTGGACATCACATGAAGCTTTACTGCTTCCTTTTGAAGAAACAATGACAAGAACAGACTCCACAACAGGAGAAAATCATGACACTTCTGCGCACTTTGTATGGATTGGAGATAGAACAAGACAACTGGATGGTGGTCATGTTGAGTTTTGTAGAGGTATAGAAAACCCAATAGGAATTAAATGTGGACCAACTTTAAAAGCTGATGATTTAATTGATCTTTGTAATAGAATAAATCCTAAGAATGAAAAAGGTAAAATCACACTAATATCAAGATTTGGTGCAGATAATGTTTCAAAATTTTTACCAAAATTAATTAGGGCAATTAAAAAAGAAGGTTTAAATGTAATTTGGTCATGTGATCCTTGTCATGGAAACACAGTAAAAGCTGCGACAGGATTTAAAACAAGACCATTTAACAGTGTTTTAAAAGAAGTTAAGAATGTTTTTGCATGTCACCAAAGCGAAGGAAGTTATGCTGGTGGTTTACATATAGAATTGACTGGTCAAGATGTAACAGAGTGTATTGGTGGAGCACAAAAGATATCAGAGAAAGACTTATCATCAAGATATCACACACATTGTGACCCAAGACTAAATGCAAACCAAGCTTTAGAATTAGCTTTCTTGATTTCAGATGAGATTAAAAAGAATAGCTCTTATTCTAAAAACGCAGATAGAGCGGCATCTTAAGACATTGTAAAATTTTAAATATCTAATACTTTAGAATCATGAATGCTTCAGAAAAAGTAAATTTTATTTCTAACTGGATTAAAACTTATATAAATAATATGCCAAGTAAAGCAGAGTCATTGGTAATAGGAATTTCTGGAGGAATAGATTCGTCAGTTTCTAGTACATTAAGCGCAATGACAGGTTTAAAAACTATTGTTTTGTCAATGCCAATCAAACAGAAATCACATCAACATGATTTAAGTTTAAAACATCAAGAGTGGTTAGTTAAAAATTTTAAAAATGTTGAGGCACATACTATCAATTTAGATGAGTTATTTTTTGCTTTTAGTTCCAGTTTATCAAATTTTGATAATGAACATGGAATGGCGAATTCTAGAGCTAGATTGAGAATGACAACTCTTTATCAAGTTGCTGCAGCGAATAAAGGAATAGTAGTTGGAACTGGAAATAAAGTTGAAGATTTTGGTGTTGGGTTTTACACAAAATACGGTGATGGTGGAGTTGATATATCTCCTATAGCTGATTGTAATAAAACTGAAGTTTGGGAGCTTGGAAAAGAGCTTGGAATTTTAAAAGAAATTATAGATGCGGCCCCTACGGATGGATTATGGGACGATGGAAGAACTGATGAAGGTCAACTTGGACTAAAATATGAAGAATTAGAAGAAGCTATGGATAATCCTAATTCAGCTAATCGAGCTAAATACGAAACAATTAGAAAACAAAATTTGCATAAAATGGAGCCAATTCCTGTATGCAAAATTCCAAATTAATCAAATAGATTCACAAATCTATTTTTTAAGTATATTCCTAAAATAATGAGTAAAGATATTTTTTTAACAAACAATCTAACCAATAAAAAAGAGAAGTTTGTTCCACTAGATAAAAGCAACATTAGAATGTATGTGTGTGGTCCAACTGTTTATGACGACCCTCATATTGGGAACGCAAGACCAATAGTTGTATTTGATATTCTGTTTAAAATTTTTAAAAAAAATTATCCTAAAGTTACTTATGTGCGAAATGTTACAGATGTAGATGATAAAATTATTAAATCTTCAAAAGAAAATAATATTTCAATTTCAGAATTAACAAGCAAAGTAACTAAAAGTTTTAGTGAAGATTGCCATTACTTAAATTGTGAAGAACCAACCCATCAACCTAAAGCAACAGAAAATATAGATTTGATGATTGAAATGATTTCTGAATTAATAAAAAAAGGATTTGCCTATGAAAATAATAACCATGTTTATTTTGAGGTTAAAAAATTCAAAGATTATGGTCAACTCTCAAATAAAAAATTAGATGAACTTATTGCTGGATCAAGAGTAGAGGTGAGTGAAAATAAAAAAAACTCAGAAGATTTTGTTTTATGGAAACCTTCAGAAGATGACGAACCATCATGGGAATCTCCATGGGGTAAAGGAAGGCCAGGATGGCATTTGGAGTGTTCAGCAATGTCAAAGAAATTTTTAGGAGATGAGTTTGACGTTCATGGAGGAGGTATAGATTTGCTGTTTCCTCATCATGAAAATGAAATAGCTCAATCAAGATGCGCAAATGATACAAAAATATTTGCAAAATTTTGGATGCATAATGCATTTATAACTATGTCTAATGAAAAGATGGCAAAGTCTCAGGGAAATATTTTAAAAATAAAAGATTTTAGAAATAAGATAAGCGGTCAGGTTTTGAGATTAGCTTTGCTGAGTGCGCATTATAAACAACCACTAGATTGGAGTGATAAACTTCTTGAAGACTGTCAAAACACGATAAATAAATGGTATAATTCATATTTAAATATTGATAATAATTTCAAAGTTTCTGATGAAATTCTTCAGCCACTTTATGATGATTTAAACACACCTGGATATATTGCTAATTTACATCAACTTTATGATAAAGCTCAAAAAGGTAACGATGAAGATAAATCTTTATTTGTTTCTGCTTGTCAATTTGTAGGACTATTAAATGAAAGTAAAGAAAATTGGCTTACATTTAAAATTAGCAAAGCTTTAATTTCTGAAAAAGAAATTTTACAAAAAATTCAGGAAAGAAATAAGGCTAGAGAAAATAAAAATTACGAAGATGCTGATAAAATTAGAAAAGAGCTTTTAGATAAAGGTGTTTTAATAGAAGATAAAGATGGTAAAACGACTTGGAAATTTAAATGAGCAAAGAACAGCTTTATATATTTGACACAACACTGCGTGATGGAGCACAAACCCAAGGTGTAGATTTTTCAATTGATGATAAGGAAAAAATATCATCCGCTTTAGATAAATTGGGTGTGGATTATGTTGAAGGAGGTTGGCCAGGTGCAAATCCAACTGATACTGAGTTTTTCAATAAAGATCATAATTTTAAATCAACAAAATTAACTGCATTTGGAATGACTAAAAAATCTGAACACAGCGCAGAAAATGATCCTATGCTCTCATCTTTAATTAATTCAAAAAGTTCTTCTGTTTGCTTGTTTGGAAAATCGTGGGATTTTCAAGTGGATGTTGCGTTAGGAATAAGCAATGAGCAGAATTTAATGAATATAAGTGAAAGCACAAAACACATTGTTAAATCTGGAAAAGAGTTCATGTTTGATGCGGAACATTTTTTTGATGGATATAAAGCTAATCCAGAATATGCAATGTCATGTTTAAAAGCTGCTTATGATAATGGTGCTAGATGGATTGTTTTATGTGATACTAACGGCGGTACACTCCCACACGAGATAACAGAAATTGTATATAATGTAAGCAATCAAATCCCTGGAAAAAATTTAGGAATTCACGCTCATAATGATACTGAAAATGCTGTAGCTAATAGTCTTGCAGCAGTTCAAGCAGGCGTTAGACAAGTCCAGGGCACAATAAATGGTTTGGGTGAAAGATGTGGAAATGCTAATCTAATGTCATTAATTCCCTCATTTTTTTTAAAGAAAGATTTTTCAGATAAGTTTGAACTAAGTATTAAAAGAGAAAATTTAAAAAATTTAACTCAATGCTCAAGATTATTAGATGAGATATTAAACAGAAAACCCAATAAACATTTACCATATGTAGGAGCTTCTGCTTTTTCTCACAAAGGTGGAATGCATGTTTCAGCTGTTCAAAAAGATCCCAAAACCTATGAGCACATAAATCCTGAAGAAGTTGGAAATTCTAGAAATATTGTAGTTTCAGATCAATCAGGTCAATCAAATATAATGTCGAGATTGAATTCAATAGGAATTAAAGTTGAGAAAAGCGATCCAAAAATTAAAAAACTTTTAGATGAAGTTAAAGATCGAGAATTTATTGGTTATAGTTATGATGGTGCTGATGCATCTTTTGAATTATTAGCCAGAAGATTAATGGGTGAGATACCAAGGTACATTTCTATTAATGAATATGATGTTTCGGTAAAGAAAGATAATGCCGGAGAAATTGTTTCATATGCAAAAGCTCAATTAGAAGTAGATGGAGATAAAATTTTGTGTGAGGGGCAAGGAAACGGACCAGTAAATGCTTTGGATAATGCTATTCGAAAGAATGTTAATAAGCTTGCTAAATATTCAGAATATTTAAAAGATTTAAGACTAGTTGATTATAAAGTTAGAATTTTAAATACCGGTACTGAAGCTGTAACAAGAGTTAGTATTGAAAGTACAGATTCGAAGGGTGTTAACTGGTTTACTATTGGAGTGTCACCAAATATCATTGATGCTTCTTTCAAAGCTCTTGTTGATAGTTTAGATTATAAGTTATTTAAGGATAAAGCTCCTGGAAGTTCGTAAGAATGAAAATTAAAAAATTTTCAGAAAAACCATCTGATCTAAAAGATAGAATAGGAGCCAAACCAATAGTTTGTTACCCAAATACTAATATTGAAGAAAAAAATTTAAGTATTTTACATTCCGCTCGAGAACACTTGGTTAAAAAAGACGAAGTTATTATTCCTCCAAGAGATGCAAAAACTTTTGAAGTTAAATTTGGTGAGTTTTTTAGAATTGAAAGTGTAGAAGGACCTCAAGTAGGTGATTTAAATTTATTTAATTTGAATAATTTAGAGGAAAAATTCTACTCAGGAAAAACAAGAGCACTCTATGGAACTCATCTTTCTGTTGGAGATAAAATGTTTAGTAGTTTTCCCTATCTCAGATCTTTAGCAACAATAACTTGGGATACTTTAGATTGGTATGATTATGATAAAGATGGAGGATCCGTTCATGATGTAATTGGTACCAGATGTGATCCGTATACATCAAAACTTTTGACCGATAACGATTATCATTATTGCTGTCATTCAAACCTAACAAGAGCTTTGGTTAAAGAAAAAAATGTTCAATTAGACCATGCAGAAAAAATAGTTCATGATGTATTAAATGTTTTTATGTTAACTGGATTTACCAATGATACCAAACAATACTTTATGAAAGCAAGTCCAGTTAGACCTGGTGATTATTTAGAATTTTTTGCTGAAACAGATTTATTAGGTGCTCTTTCTGCTTGTCCAGGAGGTGATTGTGGATCTGAACACTCATCTGATGTTGCAAAATGTTATCCATTAAAAGTTTCTATTTGGACAGTAGATTCAAAATATTTAAATGATATTAAACTATCAGCTATTTCCAATTATAACAGAAATCATGGCATAGATTAATGTCTGTTAATAATATTTCTTTCATTTTACACAAACCTCAACTCTCAGAAAATATAGGAGCGTGTGCAAGAGGAATGAAAAATTTTAATTTTAATAAACTTATTGTTATTGATCCTAAACCAATATTTCCAAATGATAAAATTTTAGCAACCTCAGTAGGAGCAAAAAATATAATTAATAAGGCAAAAAATTTTGAAAATTTAGAAAAACCTTTAAAAAATATTGATATTGTAATTGCAACATCAGCACGGTTTAGAAATAAAAATATTAAACATATCCAATTAGAAGATTTAAAAAAAATAAATTATAAAAAGAAAATAGCTTTTTTATTTGGTTCAGAAGCATCTGGTCTATCAAATAATGAAATAAGCTATGCCAATTATACTCTTCAAATTCCAACTAATCCTGATTTTAAATCATTAAACCTATCTCACAGCTTAATAATAATTGCTCAATATCTATCAAGTATAATTAATTCAAAAGCATCTTCTTTTAAAAAATCAAATAAAGTTAAATCAGCATCTAAAAAAGACATAGTTGCTATGGCAAACCTTTGTATACAGAATCTTGAAGAGATTAATTTTTTTAAATCAAAAGAGAAGAAACCAATAATGCTTGAAAACTTGAGGAATATTTTTTATAGGATGGAATTATCAACCAAAGAAACACGTATTTTATCAGGGGTATTTGCAAGTTTAGGTAAAAAACGTTGATTGACAAAATGATGAGTAAGTTTATAAAGCCCATTATCAAATGACAAAAAGATTAAACTCTAAACACAAAGTAGATAGAAGATTAAAAGTTAACCTTTGGGGAAGACCCAAAAGTCCTTTTAATACTAGAGCTTATGGACCAGGACAACATGGTCAAACAAAAACATCTAAGCCATCTGATTATGGAATACAGCTTCAGGCTAAACAGAAATTAAAAGCATATTACGGCAACATTAACGAGAGACAATTTAGAAATATTTACAAAAAAGCAGTAATGCTCAAAGGCGATACTGGTGAAAACTTGATCGGCCTTCTTGAAAGAAGATTGGATGCTGTGATTTACAGAGCAAAATTTGCAACAACAATTTTTTCAGCCAGACAATTAATTAATCATGGTCATGTGAAAGTAAATGGTAAAAAAGTAAATATTGGTAGTTATTTAGTTAGGGAAGAAGATTCAATTGAGATAAGAGATAAATCTAAACAACTTGCAATAATCGATATTGCACTTGCAAACAAAGAGAGAGAAACTCCAGAATATATTCAGATGGATGAAAAGAACAAAAAACTAAAGTTTGTTAGAGTACCAAAATTTGAAGAGGTCCCATATCCAATTGTTATGGAGCCTAATCTGGTGATTGAATATTATTCTAGATAATTAGATTTTAGCCTTAAAATTTATATTTTTACTTTCAAAAAGTTTTGCCAATTCACCACTTTCATACATTTCTTTAACAATATCGCATCCACCAATAAATTCATTTTTAACATAAAGTTGTGGGATGGTTGGCCAGTCACTAAAAACTTTAATACCTTCTCTTAAATTTTGATTTTCTAAAACATTTATACCTTTAAAATTTACTTCTAGGATTTTTAAAATATTTGAAGTAGCCATTGAAAATCCACATTGAGGAGCGTCAGGCGTGCCTTTCATAAACAAACATACTTCGTTGTTTTCAATTTCATTTTTTATTAAATCATTTGTTTGTTGATCCATTTTAACTCTCCTTTGTTTTAATTGCTAATGCATGCAGTTCATTGCCCATTCTACCTTTTAATGAGTTGTAAACCATTTTATGTTGCTCAATTTTACTTTTTCCAGAAAATTGAGACGAGGTAACAGTCGCTGAGTAATGATTTCCATCACCTGCCAAATCTTGTATTTCAACAATTGCATCTGGCATTGCCTCTTTTATAAAATTCTCAATTTCTTTTAAATCCATCGCCATTATTTACTCATATAATTTGTAAACCAATTTTTATTAGAAGTTGATAATTCGTCAATTATAACTTTTGTCTTATCATTAATATATAGTTCATTTTCATTAATTGTGCCAAGTTCATCGAAATGGACTGCATTTTTATGCAATATATCAGCTACTATTTTAAAATCTTTTTTGTTTATTTCTATGATATATCTCCCTTGATCTTCAGCAAAAAAATATTCTATTTCATTAATTAGATATTTGGGTTTTTTAATATTTATTCCTTTTTTTCCTTTAATACACATTTTTGATACCGCAGTAATTATGCCTCCTAAAGAAACATCATGGGCACTTTTTATTAAATTATTATCAATTAATTTGAGTAAAGTTTCTCCATTATTTTTTTCATTAAATAGATTTACCTCAGGAGGAGGTCCATTTTTTTCATCTAAAATATTTCTTGCAAATAAACTTTGATCAATGTGTCCCTCAGTTTTTCCAATAACCAAAACTAGATTGTCAACTTCTTTAAACTCCATAGTGATCATATTCTTATAATCTTTGATCAACCCAACTCCACCAATTGCAGGTGTAGGTTTTATACCTTGGTCTTTTGTTTGGTTATAGAAAGATACATTTCCAGAAACTACAGGGAAACTTAAATAATCGCTCGCTTCACCAATTCCCCGAACACATTCAACAAACTCTCCCATGTTTTCTTCATTTTCAGGACTGCCAAAATTTAAACAATTCGTGATAGCAATAGGTTTTGCACCAACAGATATAAGATTTCTAAAACTTTCGCAAACTACTTGCTTTCCACCGGTTAAAGGGTGGGCCCAACAATAAACTGCAGAAGAATCTACAGAAGCAGCAACAGCTTTATTTGTTCCATGAACTCTTACAACCCCTGCATCTCCACCTGGCTTTTGTATAGTATCTCCCATAACAGTATGATCGTATTGTTGCCAAATCCATTCTTTGCTGCATACATTTGGATTTGCTAAAATTTTTTTTAAAACATCAATAATTTTTAAATGCTTGATATCCTCTTTTTTAATTTTATTCTTTTTAGGAAGTTTTGCTTTTTTCCATTTACGATCATACATGGGGGAGTTTTCAACCAATGTATTAACAGGTATGTCTGCAACTTTTTCTTCATCAAAATAAAGTTCTATTTTTTTGGACTTAGTCGTTTTTCCAATTACTGCAAAATCTAAATTCCATTTATCAAATATTTTTTTTGCTTGTTCTTCTTTACCGTTTTCTAAAACAATCAACATTCTTTCTTGGCTCTCAGAGAGCATAATTTCGTAAGGTGTCATTTTAGTTTCTCTACATGGTACTTTGTTTAAATTGATTTCTATTCCGAGGTTTCCTTTTGAAGCCATTTCAATGCTTGAAGAAGTTAATCCTGCAGCACCCATATCTTGAATGGCTATAATTGAGTCTCCTGCCATTAACTCTAGACAAGCTTCTAGTAAAAGTTTTTCAGTAAATGGATCTCCAACTTGAACTGTTGGCTTTTTTTCCTCAATTTTTTCATCAAAACTAGCTGAAGCCATACTTGCTCCATGAATTCCATCTCTACCTGTTTTAGACCCTACATAAATGACAGGTTTATTTAAACCAGCAGCTTTAGAATAAAAAATCTTATCTTTTTTGACTAATCCCAATGTCATAGCGTTAACCAAAATATTGCCGTTATACGAGCTATCAAAGCTTGTTTGTCCGGCTATTGTTGGAACACCCATGCAGTTTCCATAACCGCCTATGCCATGAACAACACCTCTTAATAAATTTTTTGTTTTTTTATTTTGTGGTGACCCAAAATGAATAGAGTTCAAGTTAGCTATTGGTCTAGCGCCCATTGTAAATACATCTCTCATTATTCCTCCAACACCAGTAGCAGCACCTTGATACGGTTCAATAAATGAAGGGTGATTGTGACTTTCTATTTTAAAAACTATCGCATCATTATCCTCAATATCGATAACACCAGCGTTTTCTCCAGGACCTTGAATAACTTTCTTTCCTTTAGTAGGCAGTTTTTTTAGGTGTAATCTTGATGATTTATAAGAACAATGTTCATTCCACATTGCAGAAAAAATACCTAGTTCTGTGATATTGGGAGTTCTCTTTAATAACTCACAAATTTTAGCGTATTCATCCTTCTTTAAACCGTGATCAACTGCTACTTGTTCGTTTACAATCATTTTAAGTTGTTTATTAAGTTTTTAAAAAATAATGATCCATCCTCACCTGATAAAGATGTATCAATCATTCTTTCAGGGTGGGGCATCATTCCTAGAACATTTTTTTCTTTATTAAATATACCTGCAATATTTTTTAAGGATCCATTAGGGTTAAATTGATCTTCTATTTTTCCATTTTCATCACAATAGTTAATAGCTATTTGATTATTATCTTCAATTTCTTTTAATTGATCATTGGTACAAAAATAATTTCCTTCATTATGAGCGATATGAAATTCTAAAACTTCGTTATCAACATTTTTAAAATATTTATTTTTTTTATCATTAATTTTTACAAAAACATTTTTGCAAATAAATTCTAAATATTTGTTTCTAAGCAAAACACCTGGAACTAAACCAGTTTCTACCAATATTTGAAATCCATTACAGATACCCATAACCATACCTCCTGAATTTGCAAAATTAATTACTGACTGCATTATTTTTGATTTAGATGCCATACTTCCACATCTTAAGTAGTCCCCATATGAAAAACCACCTGGCAACACAACCAAATCACTTTTTGGTAATTCAGCATCAGCATGCCAAACCATTTTATTTTTAAATCCAAATTTTTTTAGAGCAACATCCATGTCTCTGTCACAATTTGAACCTGGAAAAGTAATAACTGATGATTTCATTAATTACTTTGGATCAATAATTTTATAATTTTCAATTACAAGATTTGCCAAAAGTTTTTTACACATTTCTTCAACTTTTGCTTTTGCTTTGTCGTTATTAGTTTCTTTAGTATCTATTTCAAAATATTTACCTTGTCTAACTTCATGAATATCCTGAAAACCCATTCCATCCAGAGTTTGATGAATAACTTTTCCTTGTGGATCAAGTACATCCTTTTTTAGAGTAATGATTACAGAAATTTTCATTTTTTCTTTCTTTTAACTGAAGATAATTTAGTTACATTTACTGCTGAAACATTAGATTGTTCATGAAGTATACCTAATCTTTTAGCAACCTCAGTATAGGCTGGAATTAAATCACCTAAATCTTTTCTAAATCGATCTTTATCTAATTTTTTTTCTGTAACACTGTCCCACAATCTGCATGTATCAGGGCTAATTTCATCTGCTAAAATAACTTCATTTTTTCCATCAATTTTTATTCTTCCAAATTCTAATTTAAAATCGATAAGTTTAATTCCAACACCTCTAAACATACCAATCATAAAATCATTAATTCTTAAAATCATTTTTTTAACTTTATCTATTTCAGTTTTTGATGCCCAATCAAATGCCAAAATATGCTCTTCAGATATTAATGGATCACCAAGATTGTCATCTTTCAAGGAGTACTCAATTAGTGGTCCTTTCAAAACAGTACCATCCTCAATGCCCAATCTTTTAGTAATTGAACCTGTTGCAACATTTCTCACAATGAATTCGATCGGAATTATTTCTACAAGTTTTATAATTTGCTCACGCATATTTAATCTTTTTACTAAATGATTTTTAATTCCTATTTGAGATAGGTTAGAAAGTATATGTTCTGATATTCTGTTATTTAGAACACCTTTACCTTCAATGGTAGTTTTTTTTTGATTATTAAATGCAGTAGCATCATCTTTAAAATATTGGATAACTAAAGTTTTATCATTTGTTGCATAAATGATTTTAGCTTTTCCTTCGTATAATTTTTTACCTTTTTTCATTATTTAAAAACTCTTCTAAAGATAAAATTTACATTTTTAAAGTGTTTAGAATAATTAAATATAGATTTTAGTTTTTTTGGTGAAATTTTACTCATTATTAATTTATCAGATGAAATGACGTCAATTAAGTTCAAATTTTCTGCAAAACATTTTTTTGCATAAGATTGAACTAACTTATAAGATTTTTCTCTGCTTAATCCTGTTTTAGTTAATTCCAACATTACCTCTTGAGAAAAAATTAAACCTTTTGTTAAATTTAAATTTTCTAGCATTTTTTTAGGATAAACAATTATATTATCTAAAATATTTGCAAGTCTAACTAATGCAAAATCAGTTGTTATATTTGCATCTGGCCCAATATTTCTTTCAACACTCGAATGAGAAATGTCTCTTTCATGCCAGAGTGCTATGTTTTCAAGTGCTGGCACAACTGCACTCCTAACCATCCTAGCTAAGCCTGTTAAATTTTCGCTTAGTATTGGATTTTTTTTATGAGGCATCGCAGAGGAGCCTTTTTGATTTTTAGAGAAATATTCTTGCAATTCATACACTTCAGTTCTTTGTAAGTGTCTTATTTCAACTGCTACTCTCTCTATTGAACCTGCAATAATTCCTAAAACAGAAAAATAAAATGCATGTCTGTCTCTTGGAATTACTTGTGTAGATATTGGCTCAACTTTTAGACCTAATTTTTTCGCTACATGTTTTTCAACATTTGGATTAATGTTAGCAAATGTGCCAACAGCACCAGAAATTGCACAAGTTGATACTTCCTCAATAGCATCTTTTAGTCTTTTTCTATTTCTTTTAAATTCCTCATAGAACGAAGCCAATTTTAACCCAAAAGTAATTGGCTCAGCATGGATACCGTGGCTTCTTCCCATACACGGTGTAAATTTATATTTTTTGGCTTGTTTTTTTAAAACTTTTAAAATTTGATCTATATCTTTTAAAATGATTTTACCTGATTGAACCAGTTGAATATTAAAACTAGTATCCAAAACATCAGATGATGTCATTCCTTGATGTAGGTACCGTGCTTTAATTCCAGCTTTTTCAGTAACAGAGGTAAGAAATGCTATTACATCATGTTTTACTTCAGATTCTATTTTATGAATTCTACTTACATTAATTATTGCCTTTTTTTTTACAACTGAAGAAACACCCTTTGGAATTTGACCAAGTTTTTCCATTGCTTCTGCAGCTGCAACCTCAACATCTAACCAGATTTTGTATTTATTTTCTTCCGACCAAATATCAGTTAATTCTTTTCGCGAGTATCTTTTAATCATTAATTATAAGTATGGAGGCTTTGAATAACCTTTAACAGATTCTGTAAAGATTTCATAACCATTTTCAGTAATTCCTAACGTATGTTCAAATTGTGCAGATAAAGATTTATCTTTTGTAACAGCTGTCCAACCATCATTCAGCATTTTTACATCATATTTACCTGAATTTATCATTGGTTCTATCGTAAATGTCATACCAGGTCTCAACTCCATACCTGTATTTTTTTTTCCATAATGTAGAATATTTGGTGGTTCATGGAATGTTGTGCTTATTCCATGACCACAAAAATCTCTTACAACTGAAAAACCTTTTCCTTCTACAAAGGATTGGATTTCATAACCAATATCTCCTAATTTAATTCCAGGTTTTAAAATTTTAATAGCTCTCATCATAGATTCGTAAGTAGCATCTATAAGATTACTTAATTTTACTGGGGTTTTTCCAATGCAAAACATCCTACTTGTATCACCATAATGTTCGTCAACGATAGCAGTTACATCAACATTTACAGCATCACCCTCTTGTAAAATTCTATCTGATGGTACACCATGACACACAACATGATTTAAAGAAGTACATAAAGACTTTGTAAACCCTCTATAATATAGTGGCGCAGAGTAACCTCCATTGTCTCTTATAAATTCATAACCTAGTTTATCGATATGATTAGTAGATACACCTTCTTTAATATTCTCAGTTAACATATCCAATGTTCTTGCAGCTAAATTTCCCGCAACTCTCATTTTTTCAAATTTCTCTTTATAATCAGTCATCAATAATTTTTAATTTTTTGTCTATAAAAATTCTTTTAGAACTTATATCACATCTATAAGCTAAAAAATTAACACCAGCTTTTTTAGCTATTAAATAAGCGTTATAATAATCTTCGTCTATATCTTTAGCTATTTTAAAATATTTCATATTTTGGATTTGGACTAAAAATATTAAGTATGTCTTATAACTTTTTTTTATGGCATCAATAAGAGTTAATAAATGCTTAATTCCTCTTGCTGTTGGTGCATCTGGAAATTCCGCTGTGTCTTTGTTTCTAAACAATGTAACATTTTTTACCTCAACAAAGGTTTTTTGTGTCTTTTTTTCTAATAAAAAATCAAATCTAGTTTCCTTATTAAAAAAAACCTCTGGTTTTATAGAGTTATTATTTTTAAGTTCATTTATAAGATTGTTGTTGAGCCCATGCTCAACTATTCTATTTGCCAGATGTGTATTTACACCCACTAAATTTTTTCTAGATTTAATAATCTCCAATCCATATTTAAGCTTTCGTTTAGGATCATCATTTGGAAGCAAGTAAACCTCATTACCTTTATCTAACAAACCTTTCATAGATCCTGTATTAGGACAATGAGCTGTGACAATCTCTTTACTGAGCTTAACGTCAGTAAAAAACCTTTTATAACGTTTGATTAGTTTGCCTTTTATTAAAGACTTGGTAAATTCCATTACTAAATTATATATTTCATATGGATAAAAAAGTAAAAGTTAATGCATCGATTTTAATAATTGGTAATGAAATTTTATCTGGCAGAACTCAAGACACAAATACCTCAACCTTAGCAATTTGGCTTAATTCAATTGGAGTAAATGTAGCAGAAGTTAGGGTAATACCTGATGTTGAAGAGATTATTGTTGATACATTAAATTTACTTAGATCCACATATGACTATGTTTTTACAACCGGTGGTATTGGACCTACTCATGATGATATTACTGCTCAATCAGTTTCAAAAGCATTTGGAATAAAATACGAAGTTCATAAAGAAGCTTTTAAAATTTTAGAAGCTTATTACCAACCAGGAGAATTTAATGAAGGTAGGCAAAAAATGTCATGGATGCCTGAGAATGCAAAATTAATTTTGAATCCAACAAGTGGCGCGCCAGGTTTTAATGTTGAAAACGTATTTTCTTTACCAGGAGTACCATCTATTTTGAAATCAATGTTAGGTGGTTTAACTAACAGAATAGTAGGGGGCAAACCCATTAAAAGTCTTACAATCAGTTTAAGAACTGTTGAAAGTGAAATAGCTAACTCTTTAACTAAAGTTCAAAATAATAATCAAGATGTTGAAATTGGAAGTTATCCATTTTTTCATGCGGGTAAATTAGGAGTATCAATAGTAATAAGATCAGAGGATCAAAATAAAATAGATAATTGTAATTCTCAAATATTAAAATTTGTAAATGAGAAAAAAATTGAGGTAGTAGATAGATAATGCTGTATTTTGCTTATGGTAGCAATCTTCATCACTTTCAAATGAAACGCAGATGTAAAGATAGCGTCTTTTTAAAAAAAATAAATTTAAAAGATTTTAGATTAACATTTAGAAGCAAATATAGAGCAGCAGATATTGAGCCAAAAAAAAATTCTATTGTACCGGGTGCTTTATTTGATATTTCTAAAAGTGATGAAAAAAAATTAGATGTCTACGAAGATTTTCCTATACTTTATAAAAAACATTATTTTTATTACTACGGAAAAAAAGTTATGACTTATATGATGGTAAAAAAATCACCATTCAGATATCCAACTGAAAGATACTTAAATGTGGTTAAAAGAGGCTATAAAGATTGTAAACTTGATAAAAGTTTTTTATTAAAAGCACTTATAGGATCCAGTTAATGAAAAGTTTACTATTTATAGGTGGTACAGGATTTCTAGGACAATCATTTTTCGATTATATTAACAAAGATAAACTTAATAAGCTCAAATTATCTAAAATAATTATTGTCTCTAGAAAAAAAAAATTAGTTAAAAGCAAAATCAAGGTTGCCTATATAAAAAAAAACGTATCAAATATAAAACTAATTCCTTATGTCGATTATATTATTTATGCAGCTAATTCTGATAATAATTTGGAAAATTTACAGGGAGTTAATACTTTTATAAATCT